>NZ_JAELTK010000097.1:0-19456 GCF_016428765.1 Delftia sp. ASV31 | reverse complement strand
CCCCCCCCCCCCCCCCCCCCCCCCCCCCCCCCCCTTTCAATCCTACCGCCACCCCCGCTCTCTACACTGTTCGCATTTCGTCGGCAGCGTCAGATGTGTATAAGAGACAGAATGCGACTGTTGATGATGTTAATAGTTTTATAGTGCTAAAGCATTCGGTTCCTAAAGAGATTATTCTTTCTCCAGGTAATAGCGTAATCGTCAGATCATTGAAATTCTCTTAAACTGATTTTGTGTAGTCAGAGTTGGAGGCCTTGAAGTCGAGAACATCCGACTCCAGAAACTACTGGCCGAAGTGCACCTCGATCTGGACGCGCTCAAAGTCAAGGCTCGGCGCAAACGCCAGCCCTGCAAGACAAACGCAAGGCCATCGCCAAGATGCGGGACACCCCTCAGATATCTTAGCGGCGGGCTTGTCGTCTTGTGGGGCTGTCTCGGGATGTCTGGCGGCATCCACAGCAACCCGATGTACACACGGCGTGCTTGGCTGAACGCATCCAGGCATGTAGCCATGCAGTGGCGGCGCTTTGGGTATCGCCGTGTGTACGACATGCGCTAGGGCGAGTTTCCTGGCGCCAACCAAAAGAAGGTGTTTCGCCTTTGCCGTGAGCAAGGCTTGGCCGTGCGCAAGCGCAACATGGGCAAGAAGTACCGTGGCGAGCGCACACCGCTGGTGGCCGCGACATGGGTCATCAAATACGGAGCCTGGACTTTGTCAGTGGCTCGTTGAGCAACAGCAGGTGCATCAACTGCTTGATCATTGCCGATGACTTCAGCCATGAGTGCGTGGCCATCGCGGTATATTCGTCGATGCCCGGCGGCACATACGCCTCCACAATCCTTGAGCGAGCTGTAGGCTTCCAGAGGCTACCCAGAGGCCATCAGGTCGGACAGCGGGTCAGCGTTCACCCGTAGAGCCTTCATTCAGTTAACCTGCCAACTCTTGGGCCTCTCTAGGAAGATTGGCAAGGCGGCAGGGGGCAGGTCGCCATGCCCCCCATTTTGACCTGTTTCGGGGAAGTGCCAGTGGCAGTCAGCCCCACGTGTCGATACAAGGACGCAGGCAAAAAAGAGCCCGCGCAAGGCGGGCTGGTGATGGTCAGGCCGGCGGCAAAAACCGCCGACTCGTACGCATCTTACTGGATCTTGGCCTTTTCGCGCAGCGATTCCTGGAATTGCGCCAGCTTTTGCTGTTGCAGCTGCTTCACGATCTCAGGTTTGACTTCCTCGAACTTGGGCAGCTCGGCCTGACGCACGTCGTCCTGGCGGATGATGTGGTAGCCGAACTGGGTCTTGACCGGCTCCTGGGTCATGCCACCCTTTTCGAGCTTGATCAGGGCTTCGGAGAACTCGGGCACGTAGTTGCCGGGGTTGGCCCAGTCGAGGTCACCGCCACGGGCGCCGGATCCGGGGTCCTTGGACTCCTTCTTGGCGATGTCTTCAAACTTCTTGCCGGCCTTGATCTCGGCAATGATGGCCTTGGCGCGGTCTTCCGACTCGACCAGGATGTGGCTGGCCTTGTATTCCTTGCCGCTGTTGGCAGCGACGGCCTTGTCGTACTCGGCCTTGGCTTCGGCGTCGGTCACGGGGTTCTTCTTCTGGAAGTCCTCGAACAGCGCGCGGATCAGGATGGTCTGGCGGGCCAGTTCCATCTGCTGCTTGTAGGCTTCGCTGTTGGCTAGGCTGCGCTTGTTGGCTTCCTGCATGAAGATCTCGCGGGCGATGACTTCTTCCTTGATCTGCCCTTCCAGCTCGGGCGTCACGGGGCGGCCGCTTTGCTCGATCTGTTGCTTGAGCGCTTCGGCGCGTGCCTTGGGCACAGCCTTGCCGTTGACGACGGCGATGTTCTGGGCCGAGGCGGACAGGGCCGCGGTGCTCAGCACGGCGGCAGTCACCAGGCTGGTCAGAAGCTGTTTTTTCATGCGAATTCCAGATGTGAAGGAAAAATTGATTCTATAGCGCGGATACGCAACAGGCTCCGAATCGTCGGAGCCTGTAAAAGTTCAAAGAACCTCGATGGCGATGGCGTGTGCGCCCTGGTCAATGAATTCTTGCAGCGCATCATACACAAGGCGATGGCGTGCCACGCGTGGCTTGCCTTGAAACAAAGGTGACGCAATGCGCACGCGGAAATGCGTGCCGAAGCCGGTGCCGTTGGCGCCCACATGGCCGGCATGCTGGTGGCTCTCGTCGATCACTTCCAGGTGATCGGGGGCGAGGCGCTCGCGCAGCACGGCCTGCATGGCTTCGGCGGTGATGGGCAGAGGATGGGCGGGCGCGCTCATGGCTGCTTGTCCTGCTGCACGCCAGGCGGGGGCAGGGCGTCGGGCGTGGCGGCTGCTGCCTCGCCCTTGTCTTCCTGCATGAAGCGGCTCATGTAGATGGCCTGGCCGATCACGAAGACCAGCATCAGCCCCATGCCGCCGAACAGCTTGAAGTTGACCCAGGTGTCGGTGTCGAAGCGGTAGGCGATGACCAGGTTGAGCGCGCCCATGACCGCGAAGAACGCCGCCCAGCTCCAGTTCAGGGTGCGCCATGCGTTGTCGGGCAGTTGCAGCTGCGCGCCCATGACCGAGCGCAGCAGGTTCTTGCGGAACACCAGCTGGCCTATCAACAGGGCG
The DNA here is from genome assembly GCF_016428765.1 of Delftia sp. ASV31. Taxonomy (NCBI): domain Bacteria; kingdom Pseudomonadati; phylum Pseudomonadota; class Betaproteobacteria; order Burkholderiales; family Comamonadaceae; genus Delftia; species Delftia sp. ASV31. The sequence continues at coordinate 16,835 of NZ_JAELTK010000097.1, read as the reverse complement.
CTGCCCATGAGCCAGTACAGCACGGTGGGCTTCCACTTGATGAAGGTGTCGTTGTGGGCCAGCAAGGTGGCGCCGCCAAACAGCACGATCACGCCCAGGCTCACCCATTGCATGGGCTCGACCTTGCCGTGGCGCACGCGCAGATAGGCGATCTGGGCAATGGTGGCGACGATGGCCACGGCCGTTGCCGTGTAGATGCCCCAGACCTTGAAGGCGACGAAGAACAGGATGATGGGGAAAAAGTCGATCAGTAACTTCATTGGAAGGTTTCGATGGGCTTGGAGTCAGGCATGGAGCCTGAGCTTGGCAGGCGCATTGTGGCGCAGCCGGCGCGGCCCGGCATCGGTGCAGGGCCGCGTGGCCTGGGGTTTTTGCGGGCCTGGAGCCTAGGCCTTGGGCGGCTCGAATTCCAGCGATGCGGAATTCATGCAGTAGCGCAGCCCTGTGTCGGAGGGGCCGTCGGGGAATACATGCCCCAGGTGGGCGCCGCACTGGCTGCAGACGGTTTCGGTGCGCACCATGCCGTGGCTGCGGTCCACGATTTCGGTGATGGCGCCGGGGATGGCGCGGTCGAAGCTGGGCCAGCCGCAGCCGGCATCGAACTTGGTGTCGGAGTCGAACAGCTTGCTGCCGCAGCAGATGCAGTGGTAGCTGCCATCGGCCCAGAACTGCTCATAGCGGCCGGTGAACGGGCGCTCGGTGGCTGCATGGCGTGTCACCTGGAAGGCGGCAGGTTCGGCGCCCTTGGCCTGCAGCTCGGCCTGCCATTCCTGTTCGGTCTTGTGGATGGGAAAGCTCATGATGAACAGCTGATCTCGATGGAGGAAGCCCAGTCGGGCGGGAAGCCTGCCCATTCGGCATGCTCGGCGTGGGGGTCGAACGGAGTCTGCAGCACGGCCAGCAATTGGCGCACCGGAGCGAAGTCACCGGCCTTTGCGGCGCGGATGGCCATCTCGCCCAGGTGGTTGCGCAGCACGAAGCGCGGATTCGATTCTTGCATCAAAGCGGCGGCCGCCGCGGCATCCGTGCCTGCCAGGTGCCGTGCGTACAGGGCTGCCCAGCGGTCGAAGGCCTCGCGGTCCAGCACCAGGTCGCGCACGGGCTCGAGGTCGAGGTCCGTGCCGGCACCGGCACCTGCAGCCACCGCATCGGTCAGGCGGCTGAAGAAGATGGTGTAGTCCACCGCGTTGTCGGCCATGAGCTGCAGCAGCTGGTTCACCAGGGCGGCAAAGCGCCCCTCGGCGGGCGGCGTGCCTGGCGCATCTTCGGGCAGGCCCAGCTTGCGCAGCATGAGGGCGCCATAGGCCTGCGGAAACACCTGCTTGTACGACTCCAGCGCTGCAATGGTCAGTTCCTCTTCGCCGATCAGCGGCAGCAGGGCCTGGCCCAGGCAGTACAGGTTCCAGTAGGCCACCTGGGGCTGGCGGTTGAAGGCGTAGCGGCCCTGGGTGTCGCTGTGGTTGCAGATGTGGCCGGGGTTGAAGGCATCAAGGAACTGGAAGGGACCGTAGTCGATGGTCAGTCCCAGGATGCTCATGTTGTCGGTGTTCATCACGCCATGGCAAAAGCCCACGGCCTGCCAGTGCGCCAGCAGCCGCGCCGTGCGCTCGCTCACGGCCTGCAGGAAGTTGGCGTAGGCGTTGCCGGCCAGTGCCTCGGCCGTGCGGCATTCGGGGTAGTGCCGGTCGATCACGTAGTCGGCCAGCTGGCGCAGAGGCGCTATCTGGTCACGCGCCGCAAAGTGCTCGAAATGGCCGAAGCGTATGAAGCTGGGAGCCACGCGCGCCACCACGGCGGCGGTCTCGATCTCTTCGCGGCGAATGGGGGCGGGCGATCCGGTGAGGCTCAGCGCGCGCGTGGTGGGAATACCCAGGGCGTGCATGGCCTCGCTGCACAGGAACTCGCGGATGGACGAGCGCAGCACGGCGCGCCCGTCGCCCATGCGCGAATAGGGCGTGCGGCCCGCGCCCTTGAGCTGAATCTCGTGGCCCGAGGCCGTTTCGCCCAGCAAGATGGCACGGCCGTCGCCAAGCTGGCCGGCCCAGACGCCGAACTGGTGGCCGCTGTAGACACTGGCCAGCGGATGGCTGCCGGGCAGCACGGCATTGCCGGTGAGCGCCTGCAGGGCCTCATCGGAGGCCAGCCACTGCGGGTCCAGGCCCAGCAGCTCGGCGGTGCCGGTGCTGGTGGCAATCCAGTGCGGTTCGGGCAGCGGCGTGGGGCGCAGATGGGTGAAGAAGTCCGGGCCCAGGGCGGCGAAGCCGTCTTGCCAGGAGATGGGAGGGCGTGGGGAGGTCGCCGGAGCCTGGCCTTCGGCGGCAGCATGCAGGTTCATGTGGGAATTGTCCCCCAGCGCCTATGCCCCGTGGGGCGCAAGGTTCATGCGCGCATTCACCCCATGCATTCACGCACGCAGTTGCTGCCGGTACTGGCCAGGTGGCATGCCGAACCAGCGGCGGCAGGCGCGAAAGAGATTGCTCTGGTCCACAAAGCCCAGCAGGTCGGCCACCTCGGCCAGGCTGCGGCGCGGCTCGCCCAGGTACTGCAGGGCCAGCTCGCGCCGGGTTTCGTCCAGCAGTTGCTGGTAGCTGGTGTCTTCGGCCTGCAGGCGGCGCTGCAAGGTGCGGTCGGTCAGGCCCAGCAGGCTGGCCACGTCTTCGCGGCGTGGCTCGCCCTGGGGCAGCAGGCGCGCGATCTCGTGGCGCACGCGCGCGCCCACGCCGGCCTGGCCCAGGTGGTCGAGTTCGGTTTCGACCAGCTTTTCGTGCAGTGCCAGCAGTTCGGGGTTGTGCGTGGGAATGGGGGCGAGCAGGTCGGCCTCGGACAGCAGGAAGCGGTTCGCGTCCTCGCCGAAGCGCGGCAGCAGGCCGAAGGCCGCGCGGTAGGCGGCCTCGTGCGAGGGGGCGGGCGCCTCGGCCATGAATTCCACGGCCAGCGGCCGGACATCGCGCCGCGTCAGCCAGTTGCACAGCACCAGCAGCGTGAGCACGGCGAACTCTACGCGCTGGCGCGGCACGGGCCGTGTGGCGCCGATGTGATGTATGGACAACCAGTAGCCGCGCGCATCGCGCTCCAGCGTGAAGGACGTTGCGTCCGAGATCACGGCCATGTGGCGTTCCAGGTCGCGGAAGCCGGCCAGCAGGTGCGGGCCCGAAGCCAGCGAGTAGCCGACCAGATCGATGTTGCCGTGGCGCGCGGCCAGTTGCCGGTCCAGCCCCAGCGTGGGATTGGCGGACTGGGCCACGGCCAGCTCCCAGAGCCGGCTCACTCGGTCCACATCGGTACGGGTCTGCGAATGCTGCAGTGCGGCAAGGTCGATATCGGCTGCGGCGCACAGGCTTTGCGGGGCCAGCCCTTCGGTGGCCATCATGTCCAGGATGCCGCGCACCCAGGCGGCGGAGCTGCTGCGCTGCGTTGTCATGACCGGGTTTTCCTGGGCCATTCGGGGCGCTGTTTGCGTTCTGAAGTCACTGTTTTGGCGTGGTTGCGATAGCGGCGTTTTGCCGCGCTGTTCCTAGAATTTTTGCAGCGCGGCGAACGACTGCGCAGTGTGACCCATGGGCCCGGCGCGGCCCATACGGGAAACCCCAAAAACCATTCAGGAGACAAGCATGCGCACAGGACAGCGGTGGATGGCTGGCGGCATACGCCTGGCCGTGGCTTCAATGGCTTTGTGGCTCGCGGCCTGCGGCGGCTCGGGCGGCGGAGGTCCCGAATTGCGCGAGACGGCCTACGGCCCCTTGCGCGGCGTGGACGATGGCGCCGCCACGGGCACCTATTACTGGAAGGGCGTGCCCTTTGCCCAGGCGCCCGTGGGCGCGCTGCGCTGGCAGCCGCCGGCCGAGCCCAAGGCCTGGGAGGGCGTGCGCGAGGCGCGCCAGTTCGGCAATGCCTGCCTGCAGATCGGGCGCATGTACGGCCCGGGAGCCAACAACCGCTTCGACGACACCATCGCCTCCACCCTGGGCCAGCCCGTGGGCAGCGAGGACTGCCTGACGCTCAACATCTGGCGCCCGGCCAGCGGCGCCGAGAAGCTGCCGGTGCTGGTGTTCATCCATGGCGGCAGCGCGATCTCGGGCTATACGGCCGATCCGCTGTATGACGGCGCGGCCCTGGCGCGCGCCGCCAATGCCGTGGTGGTGACGGCCAACTACCGGCTGGACATCCTGGGCTACATGCACATGCCGCAGATGCAGGCCGGCGCGCCGGCCACGGGCAACTTCGCGCTGCTGGACAACCTGCAGGCGCTGCGCTTTGTGCAGCGCAATATCGCGGGCTTTGGCGGCGATCCGGGCAATGTCACGCTCATGGGCCAGTCGGCGGGTGCCACCAATGTGCTGGCGCTGCTGGCGGCCGAATCGGCGCGCGGCCTGTTCCACAGGCTGGTGCCCATCAGCGGCGGGCTGTCGCTTCCATCCAATCTGCCGGCCGGCGTGCTGGCCACGCTCAAGCCGGCTTCGGCCTACGCCACACAGTCCGCGCTGCTGCTGGCCCATCTGATGGTGGCCGATGGGCTGGCTGCCGATGTGGCGGCTGCCGCCACGGTGGCTGCCGGCTGGACACCGGCGCAGATTGCGGCCTACCTGCGCGGCAAGGATGCGCGCGTGCTGCTGCAGACCCTGGTGGCCAAGGGCCTGACGGGCGCGGGACCGATTCCCGACGGCCTGCTGCTGCCCACCGATCCCATGGCCGCGCTGGCTGCGGGCCAATACAACCGCATGCCCGTGATGGCCGGCTACACGGCCGAGGAGGGCAAGCTGTTCGCGCCCCTGCTGGCGGCGCTGGGCGGCAAGCCGGGCTTCAGGATCGATGATGCGGCGCGCTTTCGCATGATGCAGTCCTTCGATGCGCAGTCGCCCAACGCGCCGGGCCTGGCCGACATCATCGATGCCGCCTACCTGCCCGTCGATACGCCGGTCACGGGCTACAACGCCCGCATGGCGCAACTGACCCGTCTGTTCGCCGACCCCAGCCGCGACCAGTTGCTCAATACGCTGCGCACGCGCCAGGCCGAGGTCTGGAGCTACCGCTTCGACTGGGCGCGCCAGCCCGCGCCCTGGAACACGGTCTACGGTGCGGCCCATGCCTTCGATCTGCCCTTTCTCTTCGGCAACTTCGGGCCGTCCGTGTTCTCCCGCGTGACCAACAGCACGGCCAATGCCCCGGGCCGGCTGGCGCTGTCGAACGCCATGATGGCCAGCCTCAAGGCCTTCATGCAGACGGGCAATCCGCAGAACGCGGCCCTGGGCCAGACATGGAAGCCCTGGCCGTCCAGCCTGATCTTCGACGCCGAGCCGGGCGCGACCAGCATCCGGCTGCAGTGAGAGAGCCTATGAGCGAGTAGATGAGTGAGCAGGGGCTTGCCGCGGCAGGCCCCGAGAGACAGCCAACAACAACGAAGGAGACAAGTACCCATGACAGTCAAGACCGTTTTCACACATGCCTGGCGCTGGCCGCTGGCGGGGGCCATTGCGGCCGCCGCCGTGGGCCTGGCCGCCTGCGGAGGGGGATCGTCGGGCATGCCCGCGCCCATGGGGCCGGGCCAGCAATCGGGCTACATCACCCTGCCGGACGGCAGCAGGATGCGCTACTCGCTGCTGCTGCCCGAGGGGCCGGGCCCGTTCCCGCTGCTGGTCGAGTACGACGGCTATATCTCGGGCTCGTACCCCAACATCAGCAGTCCCTGGACCAAGGAAGGCTATGCGGTCATGGGGCTGAACGTGCCGGGCACTGGCTGCTCCACGGGGGATGACAAGGTGTTTGACGCCAGCGTAGGTGCGGCCGGTGCCTTTGCCATCGAGTGGGCCGGGCGGCAGGCCTGGTCCAACGGCCGCATCGGCATGATCGGCTACTCGTACTCGGGCTACAACCAGCTGTGGGTGGCGGCGCACCGGCCCAAGGGGCTGCTGGCGATCACGCCCAGCAAGAATGTGGGCGATCCCTACCGGGACGTGGGCTATCCGGGCGGCATTGCCAACATCGGCTTTCCGGCGCAGTGGTGGAACGGCTTCCCGCGCATCTGGCGCACGGCTGCCGACCTGGCCGTGAAGAACGGCGGCGACACGGAATGCGCCAAGACCGTGGCCGACAATATCGAGAAGATCAAGCGGCCCGAGCTGGACCTCATCAAGTGGCTGGACAACCCCTATGCCGATGGCCTGTACCTGGAGCGCAGCGCCATGCTGCAAAGCGGCAAGATCAATATCCCCACGCTGGGCACGCAGTCCTGGCAGGACGAGCAGATCGGCCCGCGCTCGGGCTACTACGAGGACACCATTGCGCCCGACAGGATGTGGCTGGTCAGCTCCAACGGCGACCACCACACGAACATCACCTCGGACCATATCGACCAGACCTTGAAGCGCTTCCTGGCGCGCTTCGTCAAGGGCGAGGACAACGGCTTCGACAAGGAGCCGCGCGTGCGCCTGCTGCAGGAGATGCAGACCACGGACGCCAAGGCCCCCAATGGCGGCGCCAAGCTCATGCCCACGGGCGAGGCACGGTTTGACCGGCTGCCTGTCCAGGTCAAGCCCCTGCGCCTGTGGATGCAGCCGGGCCAGGCGCTGGGCGACAGCGCACCCGCCTCAGGCACGGCTTCGTCCAGCTACCGCTATCCGGCCCTGAGCCCGCAGGTGAACAACCCGGCGGCCGAAGGCTGGCCCGCCGTGCCCGCGTCGGAAAAGGATGGCCAGCTGGTCTTCACCACGGCGGCCCTGCCGCAGGACCTGAGCTTCTATGGCGAAGGCTCGGCCGACCTGTGGCTCAGCGCCACTGCCGCCAATACCGACGTCCAGGTCACCGTGTCCGAGGTGCGGCCGGACGGGCAGGAGATGTTCGTGCAGCGCGGCTGGCTGCGTGCGTCCAAGCGTGCGCTCGATGAGAGCCGATCCACGGCGCTGCGTCCCTGGGGTGCCTACACACGGGACAAGGATGTGCCACTGGTCGCCGGCCAGCCCCAGTTGATGCGGGTGGAGATCCAGAAATTCGCGCATGTGTTCCGCGCCGGTTCAAGCATTCGCGTGACAGTGGATTCGCCATCGCAGACCGGATACTGGATCTTCGGCAACGACAAGACGCCGTCCACGAACACGCTGTGGCATGACGCGGCGCATGCCTCCAGCATCGTCCTAGGGTATATCCCATACGAGCATGCGAAGACGCTGCCGAGTTGCGACAAGACAATGCGTCAACCATGCCGGAAAAACGATGCGCCTGTCCCTGCCGGGATTGGACCCAGGGCGCCGGCCTGAGCCACCCTCCATGCGGGCAGCGGCATCGCGCCCCAGGGCCTTGGCCTTGCGCGAATCCGCGGTCCGCAGTTCACGACGTTCACGAAGTTCAATCACCTTAGGAGCCTATAGATGCTGGGTCTGATGCAAAGCCAACCACTGTTGATCTCGTCGCTGATCGACTTCGCCGACCGCCACCATGGCGATGCGGAGATCGTCTCGCGCAGGGTGGAGGGCGATATCCATCGCTATACGTACCGCGACCTGGCACGGCGTTCGCGCCAGCTGGCGAACACGCTGGACGGCCTGGGCCTGCAGCCTGGCGACCGCGTGGCCTCGCTGGCCTGGAACGGCTACCGCCACATGGAGATGTACTTCGGCGTCAGCGGCTCGGGCCGCGTGCTGCACACGGTCAACCCGCGCCTGCACCCCGACCAGGTGGCGTGGATCATCAACCACGCGGAAGACCGCGTCATGTGCTTTGACCTGACCTTCCTGCCCATCATCCAGGCCGTGCATGCCAAGTGCCCCACGGTGCGCCAGTGGGTGGCGCTGTGCGATGCGGACCGCCTGCCCGCCGACAGCGGCATTCCGGGCCTGGTCAGCTACGAGGCCTGGATTGCCGGCCAGTCCGACCAGTACCAGTGGCCCGAATTCGACGAGAACACGGCCTCCAGCATGTGCTACACCAGCGGCACCACGGGCAACCCGAAGGCCGTGCTGTACAGCCACCGCTCCACCACGCTGCACGCCTACGCGGCCGCGCTGCCCGATGTGATGTGCATATCGGCGCGCGACTCGGTGCTGCCCGTCGTGCCCATGTTCCACGTCAACGCCTGGGGCATTCCCTACTCGGCCGCGCTCACGGGCTGCAAGCTGGTGTTCCCCGGCCCGGCGCTGGACGGCAAGTCGCTGTACGAGCTGATCGAGGCCGAAGGCGTGACCTACGCGGCCGGCGTGCCCACGGTCTGGCAGATGCTGCTGGGCCACATCAGGCCGGGCGGCCTGCGGTTTTCCACGCTCAAGCGCACGGTGATCGGCGGCTCCGCCTGCCCGCCGGCCATGATCACGGCCTTCCAGGACGAGTTCGGCGTGGAGGTGCTGCATGCCTGGGGCATGACCGAGATGAGCCCGCTGGGCACGCTGTGCACGCTCAAGAACAAGCAGCTGCAGCTGCCCAAGGACGAGCAGATGAAGATCCTGCGAAAGCAGGGCCGCGCCATCTACGGCGTGGACATGCGCATCGTCGACAGCGACGGCACCGACCAGCCCTGGGACGGCAAGAGCTACGGCGACCTGCTGGTGCGCGGCCCCTGGATCATGGACAGCTACTTCAAGGGCGAGAGCCCGCTGGTCAAGGACGCGCAGGGCCGCGGCTGGTTCCCCACGGGCGACGTGGCCACCATCGACCCGGACGGCTTCATGCAGATCACCGACCGCAGCAAGGACGTGATCAAGTCCGGCGGCGAGTGGATCAGCTCCATCGACATCGAGAACATCGCCATGGCCCATCCGGCCGTGGCCATGGCCGCCTGCATCGGCATGCCGCATCCCAAGTGGGACGAGCGCCCCATCGTCGCAGTGGCGAAGAAGCCCGGCGCCGAGGTCACGCGCGAGGAACTGCTCAAGTTCTACGAGGGCAAGACCGCCAAGTGGCAGATCCCCGACGACGTGGTCTTCGTCGATGCCATCCCGCTGGGCGCCACCGGAAAAATGCTCAAGACCCGGCTGCGCGAGCAGCTGGCCGGCTACCGGCTGCCGGGGCTTTGAGCCGCTGCGGGCGGCCACCGTGGCAGGGCATGCGGGGGCATGTCCTGGCCGGGGCGGCCGGTCCGAGTCTCGTCGGCGATAGCCGCTAGGGGCAATCACCGATCAGGGCAGGGCACAGGGGCCATTACCCTGGGCCTCGCCCAGAAACCACCACAAGAGGAGACGCTTCATGAAGTTTGCGATCAAGGCATTGACGGCATCCCTGGCCCTGGCTTGCGCCACGGGCGCCATGGCCCAGAAGGGCGAGACGGTGAAGGTTGCGTGGATCGACCCGCTGTCCGGCCTCATGGCCGCGCTGGGGTCCAACCAGCTCAAGAGCCTGCAGTACATCGCCGAGGAGCTCAACAAGGGCACGGCCTCGGGCGTGAAGTTCGAAATCATCGGCATCGACAACAAGCTCAGCCCGCAGGAAACCACGGCGGCCCTGCGCTCGGCCATGGACCAGGGCGTGCGCTACGTCTTCCAGGGCAATGGCTCGGGCCCGGCCCTGGCCATCATGGATGCGCTGGAAAAGCACAACGCGCGCAACAAGGGCAAGGAAGTCGTCTACCTCAACTATGCGGCCGTGGACCCGGACCTGACCAACAGCAAGTGCAGCTACTGGCACTTCCGCCTGGATGCGGACACCTCCATGAAGATGGAAGCGCTGACGACCTATATGAAGGACCTGCCCGAGGTCAAGAAGGTCTACCTGATCAACCAGAACTACTCGCACGGCCAGCAGGTCTCCAAGTACGCCAAGGAGATGCTCAAGCGCAAGCGCCCCGATGTGGAGATCGTGGGCGACGACTTCTCGCCGCTGGCCCAGGTACGCGACTTCGCACCCTACATCGCCAAGATCAAGCAGTCGGGCGCCGACTCGGTGATCACGGGCAACTGGGGCTCGGACCTGGCGCTGCTGATCAAGGCCGCCAGCGACGCGGGCCTGAACAACGTCAAGTTCTACACCTACTACGCCATCGCCACCGGCGCGCCCACGGCCATGGGCGCAGCTGCGGCCGACAAGGTCTACATGGTGGGCTACGGCCACATGAACCTGCCCGGCCCACTGGACCGCATCACCAAGGGCTACAAGGCCAAGTTCAACGACGACATGTACACGGGCTCGCTGTACTCGGGCCTGACCATGCTGGACCAGGCCTTCCTGCGCGCCAAGACCACGGACCCGGCCAAGGTGGCGGCCACCATGGAAGGCATGAAGTTCAACAGCCTCAACGGCGAAGTGGAGATGCGCAAGAGCGACCACCAGCTGCAGCAGGGCCTGTTCATCTCGCGCTGGGAAAAGGCCGGCGGCAAGTATCCGATGGATTCGGAGAACACCGGCTACACCTTCGTCCCCGTGAAGTACTACGAGCCCTATGTGGCCAGCACGCCGACTTCATGCGAGATGAAACGGCCTTCCTGATCGCCTGACCGGCCAGTGAACTTCGCAAAGGGGCGCGAGGCGCCCCTTTTTTTGCCTGAAATCAGGCAAAACACGGTTTTCTGGCCTGATCGATGGCGATCTGTCGCCAATGTGTCCAGGGCCGCAGCCAAGTCGCATGCGCGATAGTTTCTAAGGCATTCCCCAGAGGGAAATTGTCATTCAGGCGTTAGTCTGGCGCCAATACAGATATCCGAATCAACCGGAAAAAGGAGACAGAAAAATGAAGTGGATCGTGCATTCGGTGGCCGCCTCGGCCATGCTGGCCTGTGCATCGGGCGCCTGGGCGCAAAAGGGCGAGACGGTGAAGATCGGCTGGATCGATCCGCTGTCGGGTCTGATGGCCGCCGTGGGCACGAACCAGCTCAAGACCTTCCAGCTGATGGCCGAGGAGTTCAACAGGAAAAATGCCTCGGGTGTAAAGTTCGAGATCATCCCGCTGGACAACAAGCTCAGCCCGCAGGAGACCACGGCCGTGCTGCGTTCCGCCATGGACCAGGGCGCACGGTACGTGGTGCAGGGCAACGGCTCGGGCCCGGCCCTGGCCATCATGGATGCGCTGGAAAAGCACAACGCGCGCAACAAGGGCAAGGAAGTCGTCTACCTCAACTACGCGGCGGTGGACCCGGACCTCACCAACAGCAAGTGCAGCTACTGGCATTTCCGCCTGGATGCGGACACCTCCATGAAGATGGAAGCGCTGACGACCTATATGAAGGACGTGCCCGAGGTCAAGAAGGTCTACCTGATCAACCAGAACTACTCGCACGGCCAGCAGGTCTCCAAGTACGCCAAGGAAATGCTCAAGGCCAAGCGGCCCGACGTGCAGGTGGTGGGCGACGACTTCGCGCCGCTGGCCCAGGTGCGCGACTTCGCGCCCTACATCGCCAAGATCAAGCAGTCGGGCGCCGACACGGTGATCACGGGCAACTGGGGTTCTGACCTGTCGCTGCTGCTCAAGGCGGCCAACGACGCGGGCCTGAACAACGTCAAGTTCTACACCTACTACGCCTTCGGCTCGGGCTCGCCCACGGCCATGGGCGCGGCCTCCGACGGCAAGGTCTACACCGTGGGCTATGGCCACTACAACATGGGCGGCCCCATCCAGCCGCTGATGGCCGAGTTCAAGAAGAAGATGAACGACGACCTCACGCAAAGCTCGATCTACCACGTGTTCGCGCTGCTGGATGCGGCCTTCGTCAAGACCGGCGGCACCGACCCCGTCAAGGTGGCGGCCGCGCTGGAGGGCATGAAGCTCAAGAGCTTCAACGGCGAAGTGGAGATGCGCAAGACCGACCACCAGCTGCAGCAGGGCCTGTACATCACGCGCTGGGAAAAGGCCGGCGGCAAGAACCCGTATGACGCAGAGAACACGGGCTACACCTTCGCCCCGGTGAAGTACTACGAGCCCTACGTGGCCAGCACGCCCACCTCCTGCCAGATGAAGCGCCCGTCCTGAGAGCGGCCCGCACCGCTTCCTGTCCCCAACGCACCGAGACCAAGGCCTTTCGATGACGCTTGAGTTCTTCACCATATCGCTGCTCAACGGCGTGAGCTATGGACTGCTGCTGTTCATGCTCAGCTCGGGGCTGACGCTGATCTTCAGCATGATGGGCGTGCTCAACTTCGCCCACACCAGCTTCTACATGCTGGGCGCGTACTTCGGCTACACGCTCAGCGGCATCATCGGCTTCTGGGGCGCGCTGTTCGTCGCGCCCCTGCTGGTGGGCGCGCTGGGCGCCATGTTCGAGCGCTACAGCCTGCGCCGCGTGCACAAGTACGGCCATGTGCCCGAACTGCTCGTGACCTTCGGCCTGTCCTATCTCATCCTCGAGGTGGTGCAGTTGGTCTGGGGCCGGGGCACCGTGCCCTACGGCCTGCCGCCCGCGCTGCAGGGCCCGCTGTTCACGCTGTACGGCACGCAGTTCCCGCGCTCGCGCTCCTTCGTGATGCTGCTGGCGCTGCTGATGCTGGTGGCCGTCTGGCTGCTGCTGACGCGCACGCGCATCGGCCTGGTCATCCAGGCCGCGCTCAAGAACCCCGAGATGGTGGAGGCGCTGGGCCACAACGTCCCGCGCGTGTTCATGATGGTGTTCGGCGGCGGCTGCGCGCTGGCGGGGCTGGCCGGCGTCATCGGCGGCAACACCTATGTGACCGAGCCGGCCATGGCCATGTCGGTCGGCTCCATCATCTTCGTGGTGGTGGTGGTCGGCGGCATGGGCTCGCTGGCGGGGGCCTTCGTGGCCTCGCTGCTGATCGGCGTCGTGCAGACCTTTGCCGTGGCCATCGACTGGTCGCTGGCCAGCCTGCTGACCTCGCTGGGCAGCCCGGTCGGCGAGCAGACCTTTGGCTGGCCGCTGCTCAAGCTCACCATCTCCCAGGTCGCGCCCATCCTGCCCTACCTGTTCCTGGTGCTGATCCTCATCTTCCGGCCCAAGGGCCTCCTGGGCACGCGGGGAGATTGACACCATGTCCTCGATCACCAAAACGACCATGACATCCACTGCCGCAAAAGGCGTTCCGGGCGCTTCGGGGGCTGCGGGCGCAGGGCGCCACTACAGCTTCCAGCCGCTCAACATCGGCCGCATCCTGATCTGGGGCGCCTTCGCCCTGGCGCTGATCGTCGCGCCGCTGGTGTTCACCAGCAGCCTGGCGCTGACCATGCTCAGCCAGATCGGCTATCTCATCATCATCTGCCTGTCCTACAACATCCTGCTGGGGCAGGGCGGCATGCTGAGCTTCGGCCATGCGGTCTACACGGGGCTGGGCTCGTTCATCGCCATCCATGCGATGAACCGGGCCAGCTCCGGCGACTGGGGCATTCCGCTGGTGCTGATTCCCATCATCGGCGGCCTGGGCGGCATGTTCTTCGCGGCCCTGCTGGGCTATGTGACCACCAAGAAGTCGGGCACCACCTTCGCCATGATCACCATGGGCATCGGCGAGCTGGTGGCGTCCATGGCGCTGATGTTCCCCGAGTTCTTCGGGGGCGAGGGCGGCATCACCACCGACCGCGTCTATGGCAAGCCCTTCTTCGGGCTGACCTTCGGCTCGGGCATGGAGGTGTACTACCTGATCGCCGCCTACTGCTTCATCTGCACGGCCGCCATGTTCGCCTTCACGGGCACGCCTCTGGGCCGCATGCTCAACGCCGTGCGCGACAACCCCGAGCGCGTGGAGTTCGTGGGCTACAACACGCAGCGCGTGCGCTACTTCTCCTTCATCATCGCGGGCTTCTTCGCAGGCGTGGGCGGGGGGCTTGCAGCCATCAACTTCGAGATCATCACGGCCATGGACAGCGTGAGCGTCATGCGCTCGGGCTCGTACCTGCTGTTCACCTTCCTGGGTGGCGCCACCTTCTTCTTCGGGCCCATCATCGGCGCCGTGCTGCTGGTGCTGGCCTCGGTGCTGCTGTCGGAGCTGACCAAAGCCTGGCTGCTGTACCTGGGCCTGGTGTTCCTGCTGATGGTGATGTACGCACCGGGCGGCGTTGCCAGCCTGATCATGATGAACCTGCGCGTGGCGCGCTTCGGCAAGTGGCGCCGGCTGGCCCAGCCCTACCTGGCCATCGCGGCCAGCGCCCTGGTCATGATCGTGGGCGGCGCGGCCATCGTCGAGATGATCTACCACCTGCAGCTCAATGCGGCCCTGGGTCCCCAGGTCTCGTTCATGGGCGTGCAGCTCGATACCAGCTCGGCATCGACCTGGACCGTGGCCGTTGCCATCTTCGTGGTGGGCCTGGGCCTGCTGGAAGTGGCCAGGCGCTGGTGCCTGCGCCGCTGGGAGCGCATCCAGGAAGAAATCGAAGAAGCCATCAAGCGCGGGGAGGGTTGAACCATGTCCAGCATTGCAATCGAACGTCCGGGCACCGCGGCCGCCGCCGCGGCTGGCGAGGCCACCTATGCGCTGGAGCTGCGCGACCTGTACAAGCGCTTCGGCAAGGCAGAGATCATCCGTGGCGCCCAGCTGGCCGTGAAGCCCGGCGAGCGCGTGGCCATCATCGGCCCCAACGGCGCGGGCAAGAGCACGCTGTTCAACCTGATCAGTGGCCGCTTCGAGCCCACCAGCGGCCAGGTGCTGCTCAACGGCCAGCGCATCGACGGCAAGAAGCCCTATGAAATCAACCGCATGGGGCTGTCGCGCAGCTTTCAGATCACCAACATCTTTCCCAAGCTCAGCGTGTTCGAGAACCTGCGCTGCAGCGTGCTGTGGAGCCTGGGCTACCGCTACAGCTGCTGGCGCTTCCTGTCGAAGCTGCGCGACGCCAATGCCCGCGCCGATGAGCTGATGGAGATGATCGGCCTGCACAGAAAGCGCGACACGCTGGCGGTCAACCTGACCTATGCCGAACAGCGCGCGCTGGAGATCGGCATCACCATCGGCGGCGGCGCCGGCGTCATCCTGCTGGACGAACCCACGGCCGGCATGAGCAACAGCGAAACGGCCCATTTCATCCAGCTGATCAAGAAGGTCACCGAAGGCAAGACCCTGCTGACCGTGGAGCACGACATGGGCGTGGTCTTCGGCCTGGCCGACAAGATCGCCGTCGTGGTCTACGGCGAAGTCATCGCCTACGACACGCCCGAGGCCGTGCGTGCCAATCCGCGCGTGCAGGAGGCCTATCTGGGCTCGTCCGTGGCGGATCAACAAGCTGGTGCACATTGAATGGAAGCACCCCCTGAGTCGCTGCGCGCCTTCCCCCTCTCTACTTGCTTCGCAAGGGTGGGGGACGACACCCTCGCGGCGGGGCGGCCCTTGCTCGGTGTCCCTGGCTTGGGGCACGTCAGTTTCATGCGCTACGGGTAGCGCTCAAAGCGATAGAGAACAGACAGGATCTGAGATGCTGAACATCAACAACCTGCATGCCTATTACGGCAAAAGCCATGTGCTGCATGGCGTGGATTTCTCGGTGCAGCCCGGCGAAATCGTCGCGCTGCTGGGGCGCAACGGCTCGGGCCGCTCCACCACGGCCAAGGCCATCATGGGCCTGGTGCACTGGGAGGGCTCGCTGGACTGGAAGGGCCAGAGCCTGACCGGCCGCAAGGCCTACGAGATCGCCCACCTGGGCGTGGGCTACGTGCCCGAGAGCCGCGATGTGTTCCCCAACCTCACCGTGCACCAGAACCTGCTGCTGGGACAGAAGGGCAAGGGCCGGGACAGCCGCTGGGGCTTCGACGACATGTACGCCATGTTCCCGCGCCTGAAGGAGCGCCAGCACACCGAGGCCGGCGTGATGTCGGGCGGCGAGCAGCAGATGCTGACCCTGTGCCGCACGCTGATGGGCGACCCGGACCTGATCATCATCGACGAGCCCACCGAGGGCCTGGCTCCCAAGATCGTCGAGCTGGTGGGCGAGTACCTGCAGAAGATCAAGCAGCGCGGCGTGTCCGTGCTGCTGATCGAGCAAAAGCTCACCATCGCCATGAGCATCTCGGACCGAGCCCTGGTCATGGGCCACGGGCGCATCGTCTTCGACGGCACGCCCGACGGGCTGCGCGCCGATCAGAAGGTACGCAAGGAGTGGCTGGAGGTTTAAGAAAATCGCCTTGCGCCGGGTCTTCAATTGATGGCTTATGATGGATTTCCTGAAATGACATCCCCATGTCTATCAGGTCAACTTCAAAAAATCGACATCATGCTTTCAATTGAAGACTTGAAAAAGCTGCACGATGAAGCCAAGGCGGTTGCAGTGGACAGATCAACGGCGGAGCCGGCTGAATGCATATTCATACACCGGACAGCGGTAATCATGGCCGATGGAGAGGTCGTGACTTGTGCGAACATGTACGCTGAAAATGTGGGCCATCTGAAGAAGAATGTCAATTTTTCTTCGCTTTGGAACAACGGGCGCATGCAGTCGGTGCGCGGCACGCTCAATACGGACAACGAATGGGAGCAATGCAAGAAATGCTGGTTTCGTGAAATCAGATATGCCGAACAGAGAAATATCTGGGCGAACTTTGGAGGGGAAAGAACACAAGCTTCGCTAGCCAAGAAGGTTGAATATCAACCGATTGCCTGGGA
Organism: Delftia sp. ASV31; assembly: GCF_016428765.1. Classification (NCBI taxonomy): domain Bacteria; kingdom Pseudomonadati; phylum Pseudomonadota; class Betaproteobacteria; order Burkholderiales; family Comamonadaceae; genus Delftia; species Delftia sp. ASV31. The sequence continues at coordinate 389 of NZ_JAELTK010000097.1, read as the reverse complement.
CTTCATAAAGGAGCAGGGGGAGAGAAATAAAAATGAATAAAATCCAACCCCAGCTGAAGAATCTAGGATTGTTCCGTGTCAGAAAAGAGGATTTATACATAGAACTGGCGTTGCGCATAAAAAAGGCTCCCGTCAATCGATATGATTTCAGCAAGCTGTATTTTTCAACCGGCATCCTGGGACGTTACAGCGAAGAGCGTGCCATTTGCTTTCGATTGCAAAACGTCCACCAGGTGGAGCGAATACGCGTATTGATTCCCGATGAAGCGCGTGAGGCGGGTTGCTGTCTCTTATACACATCTCCGAGCCCACGCTGTCTCTTATACACATCTAAAAGGGGGGGGGGGGGGGGGGGGGGGGGGGGGGGGGGGGGGGGGGGGGGGGGGGGG
>NZ_JAELTK010000096.1:0-19932 GCF_016428765.1 Delftia sp. ASV31 | reverse complement strand
CCCCCCCCCCCCCCCCCCCCCCCCCCCCCCCCCCCCCCCCCCCCCCCCCCCCCCCCCCCCCCCCCCCCCCCCCCCCCCCCCCCCCCCCCCCCCCCCCCCCCCCCCCCCCCCCCCCCCCCCCCTACACCCACCCCGCCACCACCGAGATCTACACTGTTCGCATTTCGTCGGCAGCGTCAGATGTGTATAAGAGACAGGATGAGCCTGTTCTCGGGTAATACAGCTGATATGCATGAAGTCTCCTTTAGCATTTTTTGCCCCGGCAGGCACTTGCCACAAGCGCCCGCCAGGTACCAAAAAGCTAAAAGATTCATGAGAATCGATAAATAGGACAGCTCTGAAAATATGAAGAAAAAGATCAGATATATCCTATTGAGCCCCACGCGTACTACGGTCTGGGTGTTTTCACCAAGCCCTGCCGAGTAGCTGAAGCCTGGAATCCGCTCAAGGTCTCAGACGATGCGTCCAAAGAACAGCACGGCGAAGAAGGTCACGCCGGCAATCACGGTCCACTTGAGGATGATGAAGCCCCAGCGCTTGTAGTGCGGCCGGCCCGTGCCCAGGTAGAACGCGAAGGAGACGGCCGAGGCCAGCAGCAGCAGGGTGGCCAGCCAGCGGAAGATCAGCATGGCGGCGCTCGCCTCACCAGGCCCGCGCGGGCTGGGCGAAGCCCTTGGGTGCCTGGCGCTCGCTGTCGAAGCTGACCAGTTCCCAGGCGTCGGGCTGGGCCAGCAGGGCACGCAGCAACTGGTTGTTCATGCCGTGGCCCGAGCGGAAGGCGCTGTAGGCGGCCAGCAGCGGCCTGCCGATCAGGTACAGGTCGCCGATGGCGTCGAGGATCTTGTGCTTGGCGAACTCGTCGTCGTAGCGCAGGCCGTCGCTGTTGAGCACCTTGTAGTCGTCCATGACGATGGCGTTGTCCATGCCGCCGCCCAGCGCCAGGCCATGGCTGCGCAGCATTTCCACGTCCTTGGTGAAGCCGAAGGTGCGCGCGCGTGCGATGTCGCGCGTGTAGTTGTCCTCGCCCATGTCGAACTCCACGCACTGGCCCGTGGAGTCCACGGCCGGATGGGCGAAGTCGATCTCGAAGCGCAGCTTGAAGCCGTGGTAGGGGTCGAAGCGCGCCCACTTGAGGTTCTGGCCCTCGCCCTCGCGCACCTCGACGGGGCGGATGACGCGGATGAAGCGCTTGGGAGCCTTTTGCAGCTCGATGCCCGCGCTTTGCAGCAGGAACACGAAGGAGGCGGAGGAGCCGTCGAGGATGGGCACTTCCTCGGCGGTGATGTCTATATAGATGTTGTCGAGCCCGAGACCGGCAATGGCCGACATCAGGTGCTCCACGGTATGCACCTTGGCGCCGCCGGTGCCGATGGTGGAGGCCATGCGCGTGTCGGTGACGGCTTCGGCCGAGATCGGGATGTCCACAGGCTCCGGCAGGTCCACGCGACGGAACACGATGCCGGTGTCGGGCTGCGCGGGTCGCAGCGTCAACTCGACGCGCTGGCCGCTGTGCAGGCCCACGCCAACGGCACGGGTGATCGTCTTGATGGTGCGTTGTTGGAGCATCCGGCTATTTTAGAACGCAGCGGCCGTGCGCAGGGCATGGCCCTGGCACGGCTTTCGCTATCACGGCTATGCAGCGACCGTATGGGCCGCTGCTCAGTCAGCCTGCTTGCGCAGGAAGGCCGGGATTTCCAGATCGTCCATGCCGCCGGAGGCCAGGGCATCGACGCGGGCAGCGGCCTGCGTGCGGTTGGTACGCCAGACGCTGGGGACCGACATGTTGTTGGCATAGTCGGCGCCGCCAGCGGCACCGCCGACCAGGCCGCCGGCTGCCGTGGCGGCGCCCATGGAGGCCGAGGGCAGCTGGTAGCTCATGTTGTCGGTACCGGTGCGCAGACCGCCCTGCACCACCTGCATGTTCTGGCGGCGTGCGCTGGGGCGCGACAGGCCTGTGGCGACCACGGTGACGCGGATCTCGTCGCCCAGGGTGTCGTCGTAGGCGGCGCCGTAGATCACGTGCGCATCGGGCGAGGCGTAGGCATTGATGGTGCTCATGGCCAGGCGCGACTCGGACAGCTTGAGGCTGCCCTTGGCGGCCGTGACCAGCACCAGCACGCCCTTGGCGCCCGACAGGTCGATGCCTTCCAGCAGCGGGCAGGCCACGGCCTGCTCGGCGGCGATGCGCGCGCGGTCGGGGCCGGCGGCCTTGGCCGTGCCCATCATGGCCTTGCCGGGCTCGCCCATGACGGTGCGCACGTCTTCGAAGTCGACGTTCACATGGCCGTACTCGTTGATGATCTCGGCAATGCCGCCCACGGCGTTCTTGAGAACGTCGTTGGCATGGGCAAAGGCCTCGTCCTGGGAGATGTCGTCACCCAGCACGTCCAGCAGCTTCTCGTTGAGCACGACGATCAGCGAATCGACATTGGCTTCGAGCTCGTTGAGGCCGCTGTCGGCGTTGGCCATGCGTCGGCCGCCTTCCCACTCGAAGGGCTTGGTGACCACGCCCACGGTGAGAATGCCCATTTCCTTGGCCACGCGCGCGATCACGGGCGCAGCGCCCGTGCCCGTGCCGCCGCCCATGCCGGCCGTGATGAACAGCATGTGCGCGCCTTCGATGGCGGTGCGGATGTCGTCCTCGGCCATTTCGGCAGCCTCGCGGCCCTTGTCGGGCTTGCTGCCCGCGCCCAGGCCGCTGCCACCGAGCTGGATGGTGCGGTGGGCGCTGCTGCGCAGCAGCGCCTGCGCGTCGGTGTTGGCGCAGACGAATTCCACACCCTGCACGTTGCGCGCAATCATGTGCTCGACGGCATTGCCGCCGCCGCCGCCAACGCCGATCACCTTGATCTGCGTACCCTGGTTGAACTCTTCAACTTCAATCATGTCGATGGGCATGTTGGTTCTCCTGTAGCTCTCTGTAAGTGGTCACCACCGTCTGGGGAAAATTCTGTCTTCTGTCCGGTATTCGGAAGCCGGTGGGCGGGCCGGTAATGCGCAGTCGATGAAAGCACATATCAAAAGTTCCCCACGATGAAGTCTTTGAAACGGCCAAAAGCGGTCTTCATCGACCCACTCTTTTGTGCCACCTTGAAACCGCGCAGGCGAGCCAGGCGGGCCTCTTCGAGCAATCCCATCACGGTGGCGGCGCGGGGTTGGGCCACCATGTCTGCCAGAGCGCTCGAATACTTGGGGATGCCGCGGCGCACGGGCTTGAGGAAGATGTCCTCGCCCAGTTCCACCATGCCCGGCATGACGGCGCTGCCGCCGGTCAGCACGATGCCCGAGGACAGAACTTCCTCGTAGCCGGAATCGCGCACCACCTGCTGCACCAAAGAAAAGATCTCTTCCACGCGCGGCTCGATCACGCCGGCCAGCGCCTGCTTGCTGATCATGCGCGGGCTGCGGTCGCCCAGGCCCGGCACTTCGACCTGGGCATCGGGGTCGGCCAGCAGTTGCTTGGCATAGCCGCTTTCGACCTTGATGTCCTCGGCGTCCTTGGTCGGCGTGCGCAGCGCCATGGCGATGTCGCTGGTGATCAGGTCGCCCGCGATCGGGATGACGGCCGTGTGCCGGATGGCGCCGCCCGTGAAGATGGCCACGTCGGTGGCGCCCGCGCCGATATCGACCACGGCCACGCCCAGCTCGCGCTCGTCGTCGGTGAGCACGGCCTGGCTCGATGCCAGCGGGTTGAGCAGCAGCTGCTCGACCTCCAGGCCGCAGCGGCGCACGCACTTGATGATGTTCTCGGCCGCGCTCTGCGCGCCCGTGACGATGTGGATCTTGGCCTCCAGGCGGATGCCGCTCATGCCGATGGGCTCGCGCACTTCCTGGCCGTCGATCACGAATTCCTGCGGCTCGACCAGCAGCAGCCGCTGGTCCGAGGAGATGTTGATGGCCTTGGCCGTCTCCATCACCCGCGCCACATCGGTGGCCGTGACTTCCTTGTCCTTGATGGCCACCATGCCGCTGGAGTTCAGGCCGCGGATGTGGCTGCCGGTGATGCCGGTGCACACGCGCTGGATCTTGCAGTCGGCCATCAGCTCGGCCTCTTTCAAGGCCTGCTGGATGCTCTGCACGGTGGCGTCGATGTTCACCACCACGCCCCGCTTGAGTCCGTTGCTCGGGGCCACGCCGAGGCCGGCGAGCTTGAGTTCGCCGTTGTACAGGACCTCGGCGACCACGACCATGACCTTGGCCGTGCCGATGTCCAGTCCGACGATCACATCTTTGTATTCTCTTGCCATATCAGCATCCGCCCCCGGTTGGTTCTGTCCTGTCGCTGTGTCGCTGCATGGTGTGCGTGTACATAGGTCTTTCCTCCCTCGTCTTCAGCGTCGGGGACGCACTGCAGCCGGCGCCTTGGCAGTGCCGGTGGTCACACCGCGCAGCCTCAGCGCATATCCGTCTTCGTAGCGCAGGTCGGCCGACTCGATGGCGTCGGCCTTGCGCTTGTATTGGGTCGTGATCTGGGGCAGCGTGCGCACGAAGCGCTGCACGCGCTGCAGCACGGCTTCCACGCTGCCGCCACCCAGTTCGATCTGTGCATCATTGGCCAGCCTGAGCTGCCAGCTTCCGCGCGCATTGAGCGTGAGCCCGTCGATCTCCACATCCAGCGGCCCCAGCGCCGGCACCAGCAGCCGGTACATCTGCAGCATCTGCGGGGCGCTGTCCTCGGGGCCCTGCAGGCGCGGCAGGCCGTCGCGGTCGAGCTCGCCCAGGTTGGCCTCGAAGACCTCGCCAAAGCTGTTGATCAGGCCGGTGCCCGAATCGGGCCCCCAGAAGGCCTCGGCCACATGCTCGTGCAGGATGACGCGCAGGCTGTTGGGATAGTCGCGGCGCACCTGCGCCTCGCGCACCCAGGGCACCTGCTCGAATGCCGCCTTGGCCCCCTTGAGGTCCACGGTGAAGAAGTTGCCCGTGAGCACGGGCGCCACGTTGGCGCGCAGCGTCACCGTGTTGTTGTGCACCAGCTCGCCCTCGACCACGATGCGGCCGATGTTGAAGGCCGGGTGGCGCAGTGCCCACCAGCTCACCGCTGCCAGCCCCAGCGCAGCCACGCCCACGAACAGGACCGTGGCGGTCACGTTCATGAGCTTGACGTCGAAGGGGGCCGGCAGGGAGTAGCTCATGCGTGCTCCTGCTCCGGTTGCGCGGCGTCCAGCGCGGCGCTGGCCAGGATGCCCAGGCAGAGGTTCTCGTAGCTGACACCGATGGCGCGGGCCGACATGGGCACCAGCGAGTGGCCCGTCATACCCGGCGAGGTGTTGATCTCCAGCAGGAAGGGCTTGCGATCGCTGGCGCGGATCATGATGTCGGCGCGCGACCAGCCGCGGCAGCCCAGCGTGCGGAAGGCCAGCACGACGATGCGCCGGATCTCGGCCTCTTCCTCGGCAGGCAGTCCGCTGGGGCAGTGGTACTTGGTGTCGTCGGTGAAGTACTTGTTCTGGTAGTCGTAGTTGCCTTCGGGGGCGACGATGCGGATCACGGGCAGCGCATGGGCGCCCTCGCCCGTGCCGAGCACGGGGCAGGTGGTCTCGTCGCCCTCGATGAACTCTTCGCAGAGCACTTCGGGGTCGTAGCGGGAGGCCAGCACATAGGCCTGCTCGCATTCCTCGGCCGTCCAGACCTTGGTCAGGCCGATGGTCGAGCCCTCGCGCGAGGGCTTGACGATCATGGGCGCGCCCAGCGCCTGCAGCGCGGCGCGCGTCTCGCCTGCGCTGGCGACCAGGCGCCAGTCCGGCGTGGGCAGGCCCTCGAAGCGCCAGATGCGCTTGGTCATGATCTTGTCCATGGCGATGCTCGAGGCCATCACGCCGGGGCCCGTGTACGGGATGCCCAGCAGCTCCAGCGCACCCTGCACCGTGCCGTCTTCGCCGTAGCGGCCGTGCAGCGCGATGAAGCAGCGGTCGAACCCCTCCTTCTTCAACTCGCCCAGGTCACGCTCGGCGGGGTCGAAGGCATGGGCGTCCACGCCATGCGACAGCAGGGCCTTGAGCACGCCCGTGCCCGACATCAGCGAGACTTCGCGCTCGGCCGAGCGGCCGCCCAACAGCACGGCCACCTTGCCCAGGGCCTTGACATCGATCTGGGTGCCGAAGCTGCTCATTGCACAGCTCCCTGCTGCGCCTGCAGCTCTTGTTTCTGAAGCATTTCAACCAACTTTCCGGGCACGGCGCCAATCGAGCCTGCCCCCATGCACAACAACACGTCGCCATCGCGTGCATTGACGGCAATGGCCGCAGGCAGCTCGGCAACGTTTTCCACAAACACCGGCTCGACACGGCCGGCCACGCGCAGGGCGCGTGTCAGCGAGCGGCCGTCGGCCGCCACCACGGGCGCCTCGCCGGCCGCATAGACCTCGGTCAGCAGCACGGCGTCGGCCAGGCCGATGACCTTGACGAAATCCTCGAAGCAGTCGCGCGTGCGGCTGTAGCGGTGCGGCTGGAATGCCAGCACCAGGCGACGGCCCGGGAAGGCGCCGCGCGCAGCGGCCAGCGTGGCCGCCATCTCGACGGGGTGGTGGCCATAGTCGTCGATGACGGTGAAGCTGCCGCCGTCGGCAGTCGCCAGTTCGCCATAGCGCTGGAAGCGCCGGCCCACGCCCTTGAAGCTTTCGAAGGCACGCAGCAGCGCGTCGTCGGAGATCTCCAGCTCCATGGCCACGGCCACGGCCGACAGGGCGTTGAGCACGTTGTGCTCGCCCGGCAGGCTCAGCACCACGTCCAGGTCGGGATAGCTCTGGCCGTTGCTGCGGCGCACCGTGAAATGCATGCTGCCAGCTTCGGCGCGCACGTTGAGGGCGCGCACCTGTGCGTCCTCGGCAAAGCCGTAGGTGGTCACGGGGCGGGCCACCTGGGGCAGGATCTCGCGCACGGCCGGGCTGTCCACGCAGACGATGGCGCGGCCGTAGAACGGCATGCGGTGCAGGAAATCGACGAAGGCGCCCTTGAGCCGGCCGAAGTCATGGCCGTAGGTTTCCATGTGGTCGGCGTCGATGTTGGTGACGACGGCCATCACGGGCAGCAGGTTCAGGAAGGATGCATCGGACTCGTCGGCCTCGACCACGATGTAGTCGCCCTGGCCCAGCTTGGCGTTGGCGCCCGCGCTGTTGAGCTTGCCGCCGATGACGAAGGTCGGGTCCAGCCCGGCCTCGGCCAGCACGCTGGTCACCAGGCTGGTGGTCGTGGTCTTGCCGTGGGCACCCGCGATGGCGATGCCCTGCTTGAAGCGCATGAGCTCGGCCAGCATGAGCGCACGCGGCACGACGGGGATCTTGCGTTCGCGCGCGGCCAGCACCTCGGGATTGTCGGACTGCACGGCGGTGGAGGTGACGACGGCGTCAGCCCCCTCGATGTGCGCGGCCGCATGGCCGACGTGGGTGGCGATGCCCAGGCCGGCGAGCCGGCGCAGCGTGGCGCTGTCGGACAGGTCCGAGCCCGAGATGGCGTAACCCAGGTTGTGCAGCACCTCGGCGATGCCGCTCATTCCGGCGCCGCCGATGCCGACGAAATGGATGTGATGAATGGCGTGCTTCATGCGGCCAGTTCCTCACAGGCGGCGACCACCTCGGCGGTGGCATCGGTCTTTTGCATTTTCTTGGCTTTTCCAGCGCGCTCCAGCAGCGTCGCACGCTGCATATTTTGTAGCATTTCGGCCAGGCTTTGGGCAGTCAGTGCGCTTTGTTGCATCAACCATCCACCACCGGCATCGACCAGGAAACGCGCGTTCGTGGTCTGGTGGTCGTCCACGGCGGACGGGAAGGGCACATAGATGGCTGCGGCGCCCACGGCCGCGATCTCGGTGACCGTGCTGGCACCGGCGCGGCAGACGATGACATCGGCCTCGGCAAAGGCGCGCGCCGTGTCGTCGATGAAGGGCGTGAGCTCGGCCGCGACGCCTGCGGCGGCATAGTTGGCGCGCAGGGCATCGATCTGCGCGGCGCCGCTTTGGTGCAGCACGACGGGCCGCACATCGGCAGGAATCAGGGCCAGCGCCTGGGGCACGATCTCGTTGAGCGCCTTGGCGCCCAGGCTGCCACCCACCACCAGCAGGCGCAGCGGACCGCTGCGGCCCGCAAAGCGCTGCTCGGGCGCGGGCTGCTCGGTGAAGGCCTGGCGCAAGGGGTTGCCGACCCAGCGGCCCTTGGGGAATACGTTGGGGAAGGCGGTGAAGATGCGGTGGGAGACGCTGGCCAGCACCTTGTTGGCCATGCCGGCCACGGAGTTCTGCTCATGCAGCACCAGGGGCTTGCCGGCCAGCACGGCCATCATTCCACCGGGGAAGCTGATGTAGCCACCCAGACCGACCACCACGTCGGGCTTGACGCGGCGCACCACGGCGAGCGCCTGCCAGAAGGCACGCAGCAGGCGCATGGGCAAAAAGGCCAGGGTCATGATGCCCTTGCCGCGCACGCCCGAGAACTCGATGGTCTCCAGCGGGAAACCCTGGGCGGGCACGATGCGCGACTCCATGGAGCCGGGCGCGCCCAGCCAGCGCACGTTCCAGCCGCGCTCGCGCAGGGCCTGGGCCACGGCCAGGCCCGGGAAGATATGTCCGCCCGTGCCGCCGGCCATGATCAGGGCCGTGCGCTGGCGTTGCGTGCCTTGGGAGATGGGCTGCTGTGTCATGCATGCCCTCCCTTCATCAGCAACTTGTTCTCGTAGTCCACCCTTAACACCACCGCTATCGCTATCAGATTCATCAAAATGGCCGAGCCGCCGAAACTCATCAGGGGCAGCGTCAGCCCCTTGGTCGGCAGCGCGCCCAGGTTCACGCCCATGTTGATGAAGGCCTGGAAACCCATCCAGATCGCAATGCCCTCGGCCACCAGCCCGGAGAACACCCGGTCCAGCGCAATGGCCTGCCGCCCTATGAGCATGATGCGGCGCGTCAGCCACAGGAAGGTGACGGCGATCAAGAGCACGCCGACCAGGCCGAATTCCTCGCCGATCACGGCCAGCAGGAAGTCGGTGTGCGCCTCGGGCAGCCAGTGCAGCTTCTCGACGCTGCGGCCCAGGCCCACGCCGAAGATCTCGCCGCGACCGATGGCGATCAGCGCATGCGACAGCTGGTAGCCCTTGCCCAGGGCGTGCTTTTCATCCCAGGGATTGAGGTAGGCAAAGATGCGCTCGCGCCGCCATTCGGAGGTGGCGATGATGAGCACGAAGGCCAGAACCACCAGGGCCGCGATCAGGAAGAACATGCGCGCATTCACGCCGCCCAGGAACAGGATGCCCATGGCGATCACCACGATCACCATGAAGGCGCCCATGTCGGGCTCGGCCAGCAGCAGCACGCCGACCAGCACCACGGCCAGCCCCATGGGCAGCACGGCGCGGAAGAAGCGCTCCTTGACCTCCATCTTGCGCACCATGTAGTCGGCCGCATAGATGAGCACGGCGAACTTGGCCAGTTCGGACGGCTGGAAATTCATGATGCCCAGCGACAGCCAGCGCCGCGCGCCGTTGACCACGGTGCCCACGTGCGGGATCAGCACGGCCACCAGCAGGACCAGGGACACCAGGAAGAGCTTGCGCGCCATGCGCTCCCAGGTGGCCATGGACACCTGGAAGGCCAGCAGCGCGCCGACGAAGGCCATGCCGATGGACATGGCATGGCGCATCAGGAAATGGGTGGGCGCGATCTTGCCGAAGCGCGGGTTGTCCGGCATGGCGATCGACGCCGAATACACCATGATCAGGCTCCAGGCCAGCAGGCCTATGACCACCCAGATCAGGGCCTGGTCCAGGCCGAGCACGCTGGCAGGCGTCTGCGTGGGCCGGTGGTACTGGGGTCCCCCCAGGCGCACGGGCAGCACGTCGATGGCCTTCTCCTGCGCACCTCCGAACCAGGAGCGCATGCGGCCCAGGACCTGCGATACGGCGGTCATGCAGCACCTCCGAGTTCATGCCCGGCATCCAGCGCCAGCGCGCGCACGGCATCGACGAACTGGTGGGCCCGGTCCTCGTAGTTGCGGAACATGTCCAGGCTGGCACAGGCGGGCGACAGCAGCACGGCATCGCCCTCATGGGCGCGCGAGGCGGCCAGCTCCACGGCGTCGGCCATGGTGGTGGCATCGACCAGGGGCACGCCGCAGTCCTGCAGGGCGGCGCGGATGCGGCCGGCGTCGCGGCCGATCAGCACGGCCGTGCGCACATGGCGCGACACGGGCGCGACCAGCGGGGAGAAATCCTGGCCCTTGCCATCGCCACCCAGGATGACCACGATGCGGTGGTCAGGTCCCAGGCCGGACAGCGCGGCCACGGTGGCGCCCACGTTCGTGCCCTTGCTGTCGTCGTAGTACTCCACGCCGTTGACGCGGCCAATGGGCTGGACGCGGTGCGGCTCTCCCCGGTACTCACGCAGTCCATAGAGCAGCGGCGCCAGCGTGCAACCGCCCGCGCTGGCCAGGGCCAGGGCGGACAGGGCGTTGATGGCGTTGTGCCGGCCGCGGATGCGCAGTGCGTCGGCAGGCATGAGGCGCTGGATGTACAGGTCTTCGGCGTTCTTGCCCTTGGCGGTTTCGTCGGCCTCGTGGGCGCGCACCAGCCACGTCATGCCGCTGACCACTTCCAGGCCGAAGTCGCCGGGGCGGCGCGGCATGTCGCCGCCGAAGGTGATGTGGGCGCGCTGCTGGGGCTTTTGGCGCTTGCCCGGCGGCACCACGGGCGCCGGCAGCATGCGCATGACCTCGGGGTCTTCGCGGTTGAGCACCATGGTGCCGCTGCTGCCGAAGATGCAGGCCTTGGCATCGGCATAGGCGCGCAGGCTGCCGTGCCAGTCCAGATGGTCCTGGGTGATGTTGAGCACGGCGGCGGCCGTGGGCTCGAACATCTGCACGCCATCGAGCTGGAAGCTGGACAGCTCCAGCACCCAGGCCTGGGGCAGCGTTTCGGCATCGATGGCCTGGGTCAGCGTGTCCAGCAGCGTGGGGCCGATATTGCCGGCCACGGCCACGCGCAGGCCCGCATGCTCCAGCAGTTGGCCGGTCAGCGAGGTGACCGTGGTCTTGCCGTTGGTCCCGGTGATGCCCAGCACCGTGGGACGGTAGCCATGGGCCGCGGCCAGGGCCTTGAGCGCCATGGCGAAGAGATCGAGCTCGCCGCCCACGGGCAGGCCCTGGGCGCGCGCCGTATCGACCACGGGCGCCACGGCGGCCGGGCTCAGGCCGGGCGAGCGGTAGACCAGGCCCAGGCTCTGGCCGTCCACCAGCTGCGCCGTGAACTCGCCGGGCACGAAGCGCACCTGGGGCAATTCGGTGGACAGCTGCTGCAGCTGGGGCGGTGCCTGGCGCGTATCGGCCACGATGACTTCGGCGCCGCAGCGCACGCACCAGCGTGCCATGGCCAGGCCCGAGGCGCCCAGACCCAGCACGAGCACGCGCTGGCCCTGCAGGTGCTGGACCTGCTCGCCGGGCCAGCCGGCAGCCACGGGCGGCAGCACCTGTTCGGATTCAACCGCCTCTTCGGCGGCAAGGGGCGTGACCTCGGCATCGGACGAGTCGGAGATGCTGGGGTCCGCAAAGATCTGGGCCACGAAGGCCGCAGCATCCTTGGCCGCCGTCAGCGTGGCGATGTCGGGCACGGGCTCGGTCAGGGCCACAGGCACCTGCGGTACCTCGGCGGCCGGAGGCTCCGCCTCGCCGTCGCCAACTGGCACGGGAGCCGGTGAATCGTCCAGGACCGGGTCCGCAACCACCTGCCCCTCGGGAGCGAGGCCCGGCATTCCGGCCGGGTCCGCCAGCTCGACAAGCTCGGCAGGGGACGCCGGCACGGCGGGCTCGGTGGCCGGCAGTGCGTGGAGGTCGGTCTTGAAGTCTTCGGTGTTCATGCACTCACCTCAGCTTCAGCGTGGACAGGCCCAGCAGGCACAGCAGCATGGTGATGATCCAGAAGCGGATCACGACCTGGGTCTCCTTCCAGCCACTCTTTTCGAAGTGGTGGTGCAGCGGCGCCATCTTGAGCAGGCGGCGTCCCTGGCCATAGCGCTTCTTGGTGAACTTGAACCAGGTGACCTGCAGCATCACCGACAGCGCCTCCACCACGAAGATGCCGCCCATGATGGCCAGCACGATTTCCTGGCGCACGATGACGGCAATGGTGCCCAGCGAGGCGCCCAGCGCCAGCGCACCCACGTCGCCCATGAACACCTGGGCCGGGTGGGCGTTGAACCAGAGGAAGGCCAAGCCCGCGCCGGCCATGGCCGCGCAGTACACCAGCAGCTCGCCCGAACCCGGGATGTGCGGGAACAGCAGGTACTTGGCGTAGCCGGCATTGCCGGTGACGTAGGCGAAGATGCCCAGGGCCGAGCCCACCATGATCACGGGCATGATGGCCAGGCCGTCCAGCCCGTCGGTCAGGTTCACGGCATTGCTGGCGCCCACGATGACCAGGTAGGTCATGATCACGAAGCCCAGCACGCCCAGCGGGTAGCTGACTTCCTTGAAGAAAGGCACGAGCAGGCCCGCCTTGGGCGGCAGGTCCAGCGCAAAGCCGGACTGCACCCAGGTGACGAACAGCTCGAAGACCTGGGCATTGGAGTTCTCAGAAATGCAGAACACCAGGTACAGCGCGGCCAGCAGGCCGATGACGGACTGCCAGAAATACTTCTCGCCCGAGCGCATGCCTTCGGGGTCCTTGTTGACCACCTTGCGCCAGTCGTCCACCCAGCCGATGGTGCCAAAGCCCAGCGTGACCAGCAGCACGATCCAGACGAAGCGGTTGGACAGGTCGAACCACAGCAGCGTGGAAACGGCAATGGACAGCAGGATCAGCGCCCCGCCCATGGTGGGCGTGCCGCTCTTGGCCAGATGGGTCTCCATGCCGTAGCCGCGCACGGGCTGACCGATCTTGAGCGAGGTCAGCATGCGGATCAGGCGCGGCCCGGCCAGCAGCCCGATGACCAGGGCCGTGAGCGCGGCCATCACGGCGCGCATCGTGAGGTACTGGAAGACGCGCAGAAAGCCGAACTCGGGGGACAGGCCCTGCAGCCATTGGGACAGCATCAGCAGCATGCGGCCTCCTTCTTGCAACCGTCATCCTTGCCGGCCGCCTCGACCGCCTGAACCACCTGCTCCATCTTCATGAACCTCGAACCCTTGACCAGAATGCTGCCCACCTCGGGCAGCGCGGCACAGGCTGCCTGCTGCAGCGAGGCCATGTCTTCGAAATGCCGCGCACCTGCACCGAATGCGGTGGCGGCGGATGTGCTTTGCGCGCCCAGCGTGAACAGCCGGGCAATGCCCAGGCTGCGCGCCAGCGCGCCAGCCTCGGCATGGAATTGCGGCCCCTGGTCGCCGACCTCGCCCATGTCGCCCAGCACCAGCAGCTGGGGAGCGGGCAGTTCGCGCAGCACCTCGATGGCCGCGGCCACCGAGTCGGGATTGGCGTTGTAGCTGTCGTCGATCACGGTGACCGTGCGGCCCTGCACCGAAACGCCCAGTGCGCGCGAGCGGCCCTGCACGGGCTCGAACACGCTCAGGCCGCGTGCAATGTCGGCCAGCGGCACACCGGCTGCCTGGGCGCAGGCCGCAGCGGCCAGCGCATTGCGCACGTTATGGCGGCCGGCAATGTGCAGGCGCACCGGGGCCTCGCCCTCGGGCGTGACCAGGGTGAACTGCCAGGCATCGCCCAGCCACAGCGCATCGCGCGCATGGACCTGGGCGCCATCGGCAGACTCGCCGAACAGCAGGCATTGGCGCGCAGCGGCCAGCTCGCGCCACAGCGGCGTGTAGGTGTCGCCGGCCGGGAACACGGCCACGCCGTCGGCGGGCAGGGACAGCAGCACGCTGCCGTTCTCGCGCGCCACGGCCTCGACCGTGTGCATGAATTCCTGGTGCTCGCGCTGCGCGTTGTTGACCAGGGCCACCGTGGGCTGGCCGATGGCGGCCAGCTCGGCAATCTCGCCGGGATGGTTCATGCCCATCTCCAGCACGGCCACGCGGTGCTGGGCGGTCATGCGCATCAGGCTCAGCGGCAGGCCGATGGAGTTGTTGAAGTTGCCGCGCGTGGCCAAGGCCGCCTCGCCCGCATGGGCGCGCAGGATGGAGGCCACCATCTGCGTGACCGTGGTCTTGCCGTTGCTGCCGGTGACGGCAATCAGCGGCAGCGCAAAGCGCGCGCGCCAGGCCGTGGCCAGCGCGCCCAGGGCGGCCAGCGAATCGGGCACCTCGATGCCGGACAGGCCTGCGGCCTCCAGGCCGCCATGGGCCAGGGCTGCGGCAGCGCCGGCCTCGCGGGCCTGGGCCAGGAACTGGTTGGCATCGAAACGCTCGCCCTTCAAGGCGACGAACAGATCCCCGGCCTGCAGCGTGCGGGTGTCGGTGTGCACGCGCGTGAGCACGGCCTGGCCGTTGCCGACCAGCCGTGCCTGGGGGATATGCGACTGGATCAGCTCCAGCGCTTGTTGCAAGGTCATCATGACCGCTTCTTTCCTTCGCGGGCCGCCAGCGCCTTGTGCGCCTCGGCCATGTCGGAGAACGGATGGCGCTGGCCCGCCGTCTCCTGGTAGTCCTCATGTCCCTTGCCGGCGATCAGCACCACGTCGCGTTCGCTGGCGTGCGCAATCGCCTGGGCGATGGCCGCTGCGCGATCGGCCTGGGACTGCAGGTTCTCGCCCGGCTGCATGCCGGCCAGGATCTGGTCGATGATGCGGTCGGGCACTTCGCTGCGCGGGTTGTCGCTGGTGACCAGCACACAGTCGGCATTCTTCTGGGCGGCCTGCCCCATGAGCGGCCGCTTGGTGGCATCGCGGTCGCCGCCGCAGCCGAACACGCACCACAGCCGGCCACGGCGCTGCTCGGCGGCCGGGCGCAGGGCGCGCAGGGCCTTGTCCAGCGCATCGGGCGTGTGGGCGTAGTCCACGGCCACCAGCGGCTGGCCGGGCTGGACGATCTGCTGCATGCGGCCGGGCACTGGCTCCAGGTGGGCGCAGGCCGCAACGGCCTGATCCAGGGACAGGCCCAGGCAGCGCAGCGCGGCCAGCACGCCCAGCAGGTTGGATACGTTGTACTGGCCCACCATGCGCGTGTGCATGCGCAGGCTGTGGCCTGCCTCTATCACGGTGAAGCTCAGGCCCTCGGCACCCAGCGCAATGTCCTTGGCCTGCAGGCGCGCCGCGCCTTCGATGGAAATGCTCCAGACGTCGAGCGCGGCAGGCTGCTTGCGCGACTGCAGCGTGGCCCACAGGCGTGCGCCATGCGCGTCGTCCACGTTGACGACGGCGGCCTGCAGGCCGGGCCAGTCGAACAGCGCGGCCTTGGCATCCCAGTAGGCCTGCATGCTGCCGTGGTAGTCGAGGTGGTCCTGCGTGAAATTGGTGAACAGCGCCACGCGGATGCGCGTGCCGTCCAGCCGGTGCTCGACGATGCCGATGGACGAGGCCTCGATGGCGCAGGCCGCCAGGCCCGCATCGGCGTACTCGCGGAACGCGCGCTGCAGCCGCACCGGGTCGGGCGTGGTCATGCCCGTGGATTTCATGGCGGGCGGAATGCCCACGCCCAGCGTGCCCACCAGGGCGCAGCCGCTGCGTTCCTGCAGCTTCACCTGGGCCAGCGCGTGCGCCAGCCACCAGGCGGTGGTGGTCTTGCCATTGGTGCCGGTCACGGCCAGCACGTCGATCTGGGCGCTGGGATGCTGGAACCACTGGTCGGCGATCAGGCCCGTGGCGGCCTTGAGGCCGGGCAGCGCCGCGATGTGCTCGCCGCAAAAACCGAAGGCTTCGACACCCTGCGCTTCGACCAGGCAGGCCATGGCACCGCGCTCCAGGGCCGAGGCCACATGGGCGCGGCCATCGGTGGCCGCGCCGGGCCAGGCGATGAAGGCGTCGCCGGGCCGGACCTTGCGACTGTCGGTCTGCAGCGTGCCGCTGCCTTGCAGGCGGGCGGCCAGCCATTGGACAGCCTCGGTGGCCGTGGACAGCACCCGCAGGGCTTGGGAGGAACTCATAGCGAGGGCTCCTCCACGGGGTTGGCGACGATCAAGGGCTTGACTTCCATATCGGGCTGCACGCCCATCAGGCGCAGCGTCTGCTGCACCACTTCGCTGAACACGGGTGCCGCCACGGTGCCGCCGTAGATGGTGCCGGCACTGGGCTCGTCCACCATTACGGCGACGATGATGCGCGGGTTCTCGATGGGCGCCATGCCCGTGAACCAGGCGCGGTACTTGCCGGCGGCATAGCCCTTGCCCTGCTGCTTGCGGGCCGTGCCCGACTTGCCGCCCACCGAGTAGCCGATGGTCTGGGCGCGCTGGCCCGTGCCGCCGGGGCCGGCCGCCAGGGCCAGCATCTTGCGCACTTCATTGGCCGTGCGCGGAGAGAACACGGGCACGCCCACGGGCGGCTCGTCGGTCTTGACCATGGTGGCCGGGATCACGCGCCCGCCGTTGGCAAAGACGGTGTAGCTGCGCGTCATCTGCAGCAGGCTGGCGGACAGGCCGTAGCCATAGCCCATGGTGGCCTGCTCCACCGGCCTCCAGGTCTTGTAGGGACGCAGGCGACCGCTGGCGGCGCCGGGGAAGGAGATCTGCGGCTTCTGGCCGAAGCCCACGGCCGAGAAGGTTTCCCACATTTCCTTGGCCGGCATCTGCAGCGCGATCTTGGTCGTGCCCACGTTGCTGGACTTCTGGATCACGCCGGCCACGGTGAGCAGGCCGTAGTTGTGGGTGTCGGAAATCGTCGAGCCCGTGACGTTGACGCGGCCCGGCGTGGTGTCGATGGGCGTTTCCGGCTTGAAGCGGCCCGACTCCAGCGCCAGGCCGATGGTGATGGGCTTCATGGTCGAGCCGGGCTCGAAGGTGTCGGTGATGGCGCGGTTGCGCAGCTGCTCGCCCGTCAGGTTCTTGCGCTTGTCGGGCACGTAGCTGGGGTAGTTGGCCAGGGCCAGCAATTCGCCGGTGTGCGCATCCATGACCACCACGCTGCCCGCCTTGGCCTTGTGCGCGATGACCTGCTCCTTGAGCTTCTGGTAGGCGAAGTACTGGACCTTGCTGTCCACGGACAGCTGGATGTCGCGGCCGTCCTGCGGCGGCACTTCCTCGCCCACGCCCTCGACCACGCGGCCCAGGCGGTCCTTGATCACGCGGCGCGAGCCGGGCTTGCCGCCGAGCTCCTTGTCGAAGGCCAGCTCCATGCCTTCCTGGCCATGGTCTTCCACATTGGTGAAGCCCACGATGTGGGCGGCCGATTCGCCTTCCGGGTACTGGCGCTTGTATTCCTTGCGCTGGTAGATGCCCTTGATGTTGAGGGCATGGATCTGCTGGCCGACGTCCCAGTCGAGCTGGCGCTTGATCCAGACGAAGGTCTTGTCCTCGTCGGCCAGCTTTTCCATCAGCGCTGGCAGCGGCATCTCCATGAGCGCGGCCAGCTGCTTGAGCTTGGCCTTGACCTCGGGGTCGTCCTGCTCGACATCTTCGGGAATGGCCCAGATGCTGGCGGCCGGCACGCTGGAGGCCAGGATCAATCCATTGCGGTCCAGCAGGCGGCCGCGGTTGGCCGGCAGCTCCAGCGTGCGCGCAAAGCGCACCTGGCCCTGGCGCTGGAAGAAGTCGTTGCCGAACACCTGCACGTAGGCTGCGCGCGCGCCCAGGCCGACAAAGCCCAGGCCCAGCATGGCCACGATCATCTTGCTGCGCCACAGGGGTGTCTTGGACGCCAGCAAGGGGCTGGAGGTATAGAGCACGCTGCGCGTCATGGAGCCACTCCGGTGCGCGCATCGTCATTGACGTACTGGGCGATGGCCGGCGTGGCCGGCTTCATCTGCAGGCGCTCGCGCGCCATGACCTCGATGCGCTGTGGCGTGGCCTGGGCGCGCTTTTCCACCTGCAGGCGCTGCTGCTCGGTGGCCAGGCGGCGCGACTCGGCCACGGCGCGGTCCAGTTCGGTGAACAGGCGGCGCGATTCATACTGGTTGTGCACCAGGAAGATGGCGCTGGCCATCACCGCCAGCAGCAGCACGAGGTTCAGGCGCAGCATGCCACGCCCTCCTCTTGCGCCAGACGGTGCATGCGCTTCATACAGGCACCCCGGTGCGGCGGGCCACACGCATCACGGCCGAGCGCGAGCGCGCATTGGCGGCGACCTCGGCCTCGCTGGGCTTGATGCGGCCCAGCGCTTCAAGCCGCATGGGCGTGGGCACGGCAAAGGGTGCGCGCCGGTCATAGACTTCCTTGGAGTGCTTGGCGATGAACTGCTTGACGATGCGGTCCTCCAGCGAGTGGAAGCTGATCACCACCAGACGTCCGCCCGGCGCCAGCACGCGCAGGCTGGCCTCTAGCGCCTGTTCGAGCTCTTCAAGCTCGGCATTGATGAAAATCCGAAGAGCCTGGAATGTGCGTGTCGCTGGGTTCTGCCCAGCCTCGCGGGTCCGGACCGCGCCAGCCACGAGCTCGGCAAGCTCCGCGGTGTTGCGAAGGGGCCCCTGGCTTTCGCGCCGAGCAACAATCGCCTTTGCAATGGGGCCAGCAAACCGTTCTTCGCCGTAGTCACGTATCACCTCCGCAATCTGCTGGGCATCGGCTTCCGCCAGCCAGTCCGCCACGCTCTGGCCGCGCGTGGTGTCCATGCGCATGTCCAGCGGACCCTCGAAGCGGAAGCTGAAGCCACGCTCGGGGTTGTCGATCTGGGGAGAGCTCACGCCCAGGTCCATCAGCACGCCCTGCACGCTGCCGGCCGGCAGCTCGCTGAGGTGGCGAAACCCTTCGTGCCGAATCGAAAAACGCGCATCGGTGATGCGCGCTGCCTCTTCGATCGCGTCCGGGTCCTTGTCGAACGCCAGCAAGGCCCCATCCGGCCCCAGCCGCTGCAGGATGCGCCGGGAATGCCCGCCTCGCCCGAAGGTCGCGTCCACCCATTGCCCGGCAACGGGCTGTGCGGCGCCGTCCAGCAGCGCATCGACGGCCTCGTCGAGCAAAACGGTGATGTGTTGCAACGGCTGATTCAAGAAAACGCCTCTTTCCTAGAAAGCAAAATCCTGGAAGGCCGCAGGCATTTCCTCCTGCATGGCCTTCGCTTCATGTGCCTCATAAGTGGCCTTGTCCCACAGCTCGAAATGGTTACCCATGCCCAGCAGCACGACCTCCTTGGTCAGACCCACGGCTTCACGCAGCTCGGGCGACACCAGCACGCGGCCGGTGGCATCCATGTCCACGTCCATGGCGTTACCCAGGAAGATGCGCTTCCACCACTGCGCCGACATGGGCAGCTGCGCGATCCGCTCGCGAAACTGCAGCCACTCCGTGCGCGGGAACAGCATCAGGCAACCGTGGGGATGTTTGGTGAGGGTGACCTGGCCCTGGGCCATGGCCACAAGGGCGTCACGATGCCGGGTCGGCACAGACAGCCGCCCCTTTCCATCGAGATTCAGCGAGGACGCCCCTTGAAACACGGTCAGTCACCCCGGTCGGTTGGAGCCATCGCGTCCCGGAAATCGGGGCACAAAGGCAACTTTCACCACTTAATTGCACTTTTTTGCACTGTAGCAGCAATTTGGTGTTTCACAACCCGGGAATGAACAATTATTTGCAATGAAATCAACAACTTAGAAGCCGAATGCAATGTGAGTGGTGACAAAAATCCCTGGCTTTACAAGTACTTAGAGGACTGACTGCAAGTGATCTCTCAAAGCCTGCACGCAATTGCAACGATTCAATTCGCCGGCGACCGGTTGCAACTCGGGCAACCCTCCTACAAAAAGTGACTGCCCGGCAATGCGGGCAGTCACTTCGGTGGCGGCTGCGCGGCAGCCGGCCCGTTTCAGAGGATGAAGCGCGAGAGGTCTTCGTCCTGGCTCAGGGACTGCAGACGCTGGTCCACGTAGGCCGCGTCGATGGAGATGGTCTGGCCCGACAGATTGGCCGCGTCGAAGCTGACCTCGTCCAGCAGGCGCTCGAGCACGGTGGACAGGCGGCGGGCGCCGATGTTCTCGGTGCGCTC
>NZ_JAELTK010000095.1:0-20977 GCF_016428765.1 Delftia sp. ASV31 | reverse complement strand
GGCGCACAACTGGTCTGGCAATCTTCCCAGGGCCTGATGGACCAGGCGCTGGACGCGCCCGAGCGCCTGCGCATCGACGCCGTTCTGGACCGCCATGCGCACCGCGACCAGGGCGTGGTCTTTGACAACATCTCCAGCCGGCGCGCCGGCGAGCGCAGCTTTGCCGACCTGCACATGCATGTGCCCGGCGACTGGAGCGTGGCCCGCGCCGCGCGGCTGCGCACCGAGATCGAGGCCGAACTTCTGCAGGCCGTGCCCGGGCTGTATGCGCGCATCGAGCTGCTGCCCCTGGGCATGCAGACCGCCATGGAAGCCGCCATCGAGGCGGCAGGCCAGGCGGACATTCCTTCCCCATCCACCGACAAGAACCCGAACCCCGAACAATGATCAGCATCCTGCAGCGCGTGAAACAGGCCCGCGTGGAAATCGACGGCCAGGTCGCCGGCAGCATAGGCCCCGGCCTGCTGGCCCTGGTCTGCGCAGAGCGCGGCGACACCGAGGCCGAGGCCGACAAGCTGCTGGCCAAGATGCTCAAGCTGCGCATCTTTGCCGACGACGCGGGCAAGATGAACCGCAGCGTGCAGGACCTGGACGGGCAGGGCGCCTGCGGCGGCCTGCTCATCGTCAGCCAGTTCACGCTGGCGGCCGACACCGGCGGCGGCAACCGCCCCAGCTTCACGCGCGCCGCGCCACCGGCCGAGGGCGAGCGCCTGTACGACTACATCGTCCAGCGGGCGCGCGCCCTGCACCCGGAAGTCGCCACGGGCCGCTTCGGGGCCGACATGCAGGTGCACCTGCTCAACGACGGGCCTGTGACCATTCCGCTGTCGATAGCTCCGGCCACCGCGGCATAGCCTGCCGCAGACCTGCTGTTCTGGGGCGGATTCTGGCGCGATCTGCGAGCACGTCCTGGCCGGAAAAGGGCTGCAAAGCCCGTATTCTTGCGGCCTCAGCATTCATCGACAGACCGACGACCATGAAGAACCATCCGTTCAAAGCCTCCACCCTGGCCCTTGCCATGAGCATGGCCCTGGCGTGGAGCGGCGCGGCCGGCGCCGACACCCTCAGGAAGCCCGCGCTGGACGCGCTGGCCCAGGCGCAGCCGGCACCCACCGACTTCGCCAGCTTCCTGAAGCAGGCCGCAGCCGCGCAGCCTGCCATCGCCCAGGCCGTGCAGCACCATGCCGCAGGCGCCGCGCTCACGGGGGATGAACTCAACCACATCGCCCGCCTGCTGGGCCTGTACACACGTCTCACGCAGGAGCAGGCCGTGCTGGCCAGCATCGAGCGCATGGTGGCCCTGCCCACGGTGCGCGATGCCAAGGTGCCGCCCCATGAAAGCCCGGCCATCCTGGCCTTCGGCGAACTGGTGCAGCAGATGGCCAGGGACTTCGGCCTGCAGTACCGCAACGTGGACAACCGCATCTTCGAAGTCACCCTGCCTGCGACCACCGCGAGCGCCGCGAACGCGGGCACCGATGAATTCGGCATCCTCACCCATGCAGACGTCGTCCCCGTCGTTCCCGCCGAATGGGTGCTGGACGGCCAGGCCATCGACCCCTTCAAGGTCACGCGCGTGGGCGACAAGCTCTACGGGCGCGGCACCATCGACGACAAGGGCTCCATCGCCACCGTGCTGTTTGCCATGAAGGCCGTCAAGGACAGCGGCCTGCCCCTGTCGCGCGGCATTCGGCTCATGATCGAGACCACCGAGGAAACCGGCGGCGACGCCATGAAGTACTACCAGGGCAAGACCACGCTGCCCGCCTACAACATCGTGCTGGACAGCAAGTACCCGGCCGTCGTCGCGGAAAAAGGCTCGGGCGCGCTCAAGGCCGTATTCGACGACGTGAAGGCCGACCCCGCCCAGCCCGCCATCACCGCCATGGCCGGCGCCGCCTCGGCCAACGCCATTGCGCAGACCGCCACCGCCACCATCACGGCCGGCGACGAAGCCGCCATCGAAGCCATCGCCGCGCGCCTGCAGGCGGCCAAGGGTGACTTCACCACCAGCTATGCAGCGCAGGGCGGGCCGTTCACCATCGACATCCAGCGCAGCGGCACCGCAGCCACCGTCAAGGTCACGGGCACCTCGGCCCACGGCTCGCGCCCTGAGGAAGGCGTCAACCCCGTGCCGCGCCTGACGCTGTTCCTGCAGCAGGTGCTCATGCCCACCGATGGCGTGGCCCTGGTCCAGCCCAATGCCTACAGCAACGCCCTGCGCTACATCAACGGCGCCTTCGGCCTCGACTACTTCGGCAAGCAGCTGGGCGTTGCCTATGCCGACGACTTCATGGGCCCGCTGACCCTGTCGCCCAACCTCATCAAGGCGGCAGACGGCAAGCTGGAAGTCACCACCAACGTGCGCATGCCGCGCGGCAAGACGCCCGAGCAACTGCGCGCCGAAGTCGAGCAGCGCATCACCCGCTGGAGCGCGGCCGCCAAGGTCCCCCTGACCCTGCAATACACCCAGGGCAACTGGATGGCGCGCGACCCCAAGGGCGCCTGGCTGTCCACCCTGCTCAACATCTTCGGCGACACCACGGGCCTGGACGCCAAGCCCGTGCCCACGGCCGGCAGCACCACGGCCAAGCTCATGCCCAACGCCATCAACTTCGGCCCCGCCATGCCCGGCAAGAAGTACACGGCGCACAACGCGCTCGAATACAAGGAACTGCCCGACCTGCGCGCCGACATGCAGATGTTCACGGAAATGCTGGTGCGCATCGGGAATCTGAAGCAGATGCAGTGAGGGGCTGCGGCTGCATCAGGATGGCCTTTGGCGGGCGGCATGCTTGTTGCCGGCCTGCGAAGAGCGGATTCCAGTCCATGAGATGACCGGATAGGCGCTGCCGTCTGTGCCCGGTATGGAAAACTGACGCGCCCGTTGCAATGATTCCGAGATCTGCGCCGCTCCTGGACCATACATGGCCTCCAGCTGTCGGCGCAGTCTTTGCTCGGCATCATGCACACTGGGACTCAACCAGGTTGCGGCAGGATGGATTGCCAGCGTCTCCCTGTCACCATTGCGTTGTTCAACCCAGGGACTGCCCCGATGGTTGGGTTCGTATCTCTCCAGCAATAGGCGTCCATCAGGTAGAGGCTGGGCTCGCCAGGTTTCGGAGAAATCCTTCTCTCGCAACGGATGATTCACATAGAACCAGTCGCACGCCCATTGTTCGTTGTGTTCATCGAAGAATCCCGTCGTTGCGTTCAGCAGGAGCTCAATGGCCTTCTCGTCTTCCTTTGCAAATTGACAACGGCGTACAGGGTCGAATATCAGCCCTGCGTCCAGCGCAAACGTGAGGGCCAGTGCTGCATCGGAAGCCATCGGGCGCAGCAGGCAGGTTAGCCGGTCGTGCGGGTGCGTGAGGGGGCTGCCATAGGCATCACTTTGTTGGAGGCCGGGCCTGATGAAACAAAGGGGCTGGTGTTGCAACGCGCGAAGGTTGCGATCCAGAAGATAGACGTTTGGCCGGGATACAGGCGCCAGACGATGGCGGTTCACCCGGCCAGCGAGCTGGATGATGGAGTGCATGCTGCTGGGCTCGACGACGGCCCAGTCGAAATCATGGTCCCTGCCAACTTCCTCCACCGGAGATGCCAGCACGATCAGCACCAGGTGACGAACATGCGCGGGAAGACTGGCTATTTCCTGTGCGATCAATGGATGCTGCGATAGCTCGGGATTGCCGCTGCGCTTGAGCAACAGATCGAGGGCTCGCTCCTTCAGGTAGCGCCGTGCGGGAATCTCGCTGGCATGGTAGGCGCAGATTTTGACCGCGATACCTTCAGGCCAGGCTTGGCTTGCCAGCTGATTTGCCAGCCGCTGCAATGGTTCTACGTTGGCCAGTCTGACGATTCCCACTGAGGCATGGACAAGGCGTCCATTGCTGCTGCAAGACCAGCCGTGATCCTTGTGTGCGGAAAGGCAGCTCTTTGCGACGATGCTTGGGAAGTCTTTTTGGGAATCGATCTGCACGATGCGACCCATGCGGTGAATGTCCGCGGCAACAGTCTTGGCAGACAGGCAAGCCATGCTTTCCTCGTACCACGGTCTGAAAGGCAAGTCGCTTCCAGCATGGGCGAGCTGTCGCCCTGTTCCACTGCCTTGGTTGGAAATCAGCAGGGTATGGGGGGTCAAGGCTTCGAAGCCGTCGGCGCAATGCATCGCTATGCCGCTTCTCCAGGCCTGCTCGATTTTTTCGGCCAATACCGAGGACAGTGTTGCCGAGGAGATCACGACATTGCGCCCGAACATGCCAGCCATCTGCACCACGCGCAACACGGCAATGAGTCCCTGCGGGTCATAGGAATCTGCCTCATCGATCAGCAGGTCCGAATGCGCAATGCGCAACAGCGCCAGCACGTGCTGTGCCTGTCGCGTCGGATCGCCGGCCGCCACCAGATAGTCCATCGTTGCGACCAGCACGGGGGCACCGAGCAGGGTTGCATTGGCATGGCCTTGACCCGGCCTGTCCAGTCCCTGCACCCAAATGGGCAGTTGCTTCAGAAAGCCTTCGCTGTCGCAACCGCTGCTCGCATAGGCATCAGGCGTTGCCGCTTGGCTATCGTCCTGCTGCTCGTACATGTGGAGGGCCCGTGCCAGGGGGTCTCCGATCACACAGGCGCATTCATCGTCGCTGAGCTGCAATTCACTGCGGTAGGCACTGGCCGTCTGCAGCGTCAATGTCCTGAGGTTGAAGCCGGCTGTAATCCGCAAGGGATCGACCGAAGAGCGACAGGCCTGGAGCGCGCGCACATTGGCCCGTGTCTTGCCTGCCCCCGTGCTGGCCACATTGAAGATCAGGAAGGCGCTGTCTGCGGCATCACGGTTTCGGGTTCGCTCAATGAAGCTGCATGCGTGGTCCTGCCAAGAGAAACGCGAAGGTTGAAGGCCGCCCGTGTTTCGCATGGCCCGGCGCTTGTCGGCATCCAGTGCGGGCAGGAGTTGTGGCCCGAAGAAGTCCACGCAGCTCAGGGCCATGCGGCCCACTTGTTCCAAGTGCCAGATCAGTGGTTGATTGAGAATTGCCTTGCCATCATCCCGCAGGGAGTTCGCGTAGGCACCTGACTGCAGATGGCTGCTTGGCCCGCCTGGCTCCTTGACGCGGATGGCAGAGACATGGTGATCGGCGAGTATCAGCGCCGCGCGCGCAATCAGGCCAGCCTTGTGCCAGTACGCAGGCTGCTGGCTGGGCTGGGCATCACCCTGCAGCAATTGGCGGCCCTCATCCAGCAAGGCTTGCCAGCGCCTGGTTTCATGTTCGTTCTGGAAACAGTTCTCCAAGCGACGCCATGGGGTCACCGTGGTCGCCGGGGAAATCCCGCTGACATGGTTGCGATGTGGAGAAACGACTTCCGATCCAGGTGGGTTGCGCCGCTGATCCCTGTCCTCGCGTGCTTCGTCTGCCGAAAACAATCGGTGATGGGTGGCCACGCTCATCAACGCGGCGGACTCAAAACTGTTCAGCCGCTCGAAAGGTCGCCAGGGCTGGTGACTCCTGTGGCTGCTCAACAGGTACTGGATTCCGTTGTCTTCCCAGGCCTGCCAGGCGGCCAGCCAGCCATCCCAGTGCAGGGATTGATGCTGAAGCATGTGGCTCAAGACCCAGGCAGAGACCCATTCGTGGCTGATCTCGTCGCGGAGCACTTTGGTGCTGCGAAGCTTGGACTGAAAGAACTGGGTCAGCTTGCCTATATCGTGAAACAGGCCTGCAAAAAATGCCAGGCGGCGTATTGTGGCTGCCATCCCGCGCGTCATATTACTGTGGGGCATAGGGGAATATGCCCTCAAAGACTGGCAGCACAAAGTCCTTCAATTCGTGGCTGCCGTCGGGTGCGGCTGAGTGAGTGCAATGGTCGCGCTTGAATTCCACCATATTGCGTTCCGGCATTCGGATGACATAGGAGCTTCCTTTGCGCACCAAAGCAAACTCTCGCGCCACTGCTTCCACCTGATCAGGTGTGAGTCGTCTATTGGGTATTACCTGGTAGTCGCGCTCGGTGCGGTCGATCCGGAGGTTGCGGCAATCCGTGCGATGGCCGTTGTGGTCCTTCAGCTTTCTTCCTTGCAAAGCGGAATTCACCTGCGCGTTGAGAATTCGTGCCAAGACAAAGAATTTTTGTTCGGCTCCGATCTGCTTCTTTCTGATATCCACATCGTGTGCGATCACGCGCCATTGATGGCCGAGCAACTCCAGCCCCAGGGGCAGCACAGTGCGCGTCTTGCGTGTCTCTCCTATACGAAGGCCCACGTATTCGATGTCCACGGCTGCTTTGGTCACACATGCCTTGAACAGGGTCATGACCATGCTTCTATCCTCCGGGCCCTGATACACGAAGCGCGGCGCATTGACCGCACAGACGGTCTCATATCGGGTAAGGCCGAGCGCATGGGGTGGTGCGGCATTGTGCAGCAGGCTCAGGAAGGTCGTGCTGCACGCCTCTTCAGGAGGATGGGCGAAAAGCTTGGCCCGGACACCATGCGATGGAAGGTACTCCAGATAGCCAGGCCAATGAGCCACCGCTGCTTCCATATCTTTCTTCGCCGTCACGCCGCTGACATCGAATTCGCGCATGACCTCCGCCCTTGTAACCCGGGTGAGCAGACAGGCGCGGCGCAGGATGAACAACTGTCGATTGTCGATATTTGCCATGAAAAAGATAATTTTGTTTTCGATCTTTGCGATCTTTATAAGAAGTGGAAATTTTCTTTGGTATTGATTGATGGTAGAGCCTTGCGACCACAGAAGATCATATCCAGAATGGTGTCCATCTGTGATGGTTTGAGGAGGGCGCCAACGTGCAATCTAGTGGATACGATTCAGAGGACGCACACCGATTTTTCCGTAGTTGGATGGATGCACATCACCTAGCACCGGCCGCATTGGATGAAGTGTTGGTGCGCCATGCCACCCGACAAGATTCATGGAAATCAATGGATGTGCGAGATCGCACAGGAAGCAGTCCTGTCAAAGCAACGCTGCTGGAATTGGCGAAGCTTTGGTTGCAGGCCTTGCTCCTTGTTTGGAACGAAAAGCCGGCGAATGCCAAAAAACTTGTCCAGTCCATGGAGGACGAGGCCCTGGCCCTGACTTGCGAATTGCCGGAGGAGGACTTCCATCAGGCCTTGTTGAAGCTGCGTTCAACGCTCTTTTGCGAAATGCTATGGGGCCACCCTCGTACCAAGGGTTTGGTGCGTCCCTCCTACGCTGACAGGCACGCTTTTGTCTCCACCCCTTTGCCTGAAGATCTGAATGAGTTCGATGTGCCCGCAGTCGTGAACTGCCTGGCAAAGGCGACTGCCTCCGATCCCTCCGTCATGGCCGGGCGGCATGCATCGATGATCGAGGCCTTGAGCAAGCTGGGCCACTTCACGTCCAAGCCCACGCATACGTCAGCCAGCCCGATAGGCATCGTCCTGGGACCAGGGCAAAAAGGCATGGGGCCTTATCTGACCGCAGGCCTGCTTTTGGAAAAAGGCCATGCAATCAGGCTGGATCAGGCCATGAACGACAACACCGGGAAGACCACCGTATGTCTGGAGGCCCTCAATGCAGATGGCGATGGGCAGGCCGATCAGGCCACCGTATCCATGGTTCAGCAGTTGGCTGCCCAACTCTATGCCGATGGCTACGAGCATGGAACGCAGATCATTGATCCTCGTCTCAGGCAGATCCTGCTGCCTGCACAGGATGGTCGCTATCGAGCCCCGACACCGTTGACCTCCATGGGCCTATCTGCCTATCTGCACAGCCACTGGCAAAGAGAAAAATCGTATGCGCAGCTGGTGTTCTATGGGTTCTCCTCCACCGCCATCAACAATTTCACGGCCATACGCAAAGTGGGGCACGCGCTGGAGCCAGAGCGCTCCGTCACTGGCATTCCAAACCGCGCGCTGGTTTTCGATGTCCCTCGCATAGATGAAGCGCACACGGTGCTGGCCCGCGTTCGCCACCTGGGCTACCGGATTCAACTGCCGAAGGTTGTCAGGGCCGAGCTGTTTGCACAGTACCAACGCCACACGGCAAAGCTGCGCAGTGATTCTGTAAGGGCCATCGAGCTGGAGCGCCGCATCTGCCGCTCTGCACTCGCGCTCTTTTGGCTGCATGTGCTGGATCAGCGTGATCAATGCTGCGACGCGCTGGGGTCAATGAACGACGACGTACAGGAAGAGGTCCGGCTGCAGGTTGCCGGCCGCAGAGCCATTGACAGGTTTCTTGTTGCAGGAATGGACACGGCGGGTGGTGCCAGCGCACGCGAACTGGCCAAGGACATGGCCTTGCTGCTCTGGAGCCATCTGGCCCGCCTCAAGGATTCCCAGAACAAGACCCTGGGCCTGGGGACTATCGATCGCCAGCGTTTCATGCGATGGGCACCTAAAGCCATTGCCCTGCTGCTGAGCCAGCGCTGAAAGGAGACCTATCTTGTTCGTGCTGATCTCTAGGTTCAAGGTTGCGCACTACAACGCGCAGCAATGCAAGGACATCATCATGCCAGTGCCCATTCATGCTGCCGTCATGCTGGGCCATGCGCTGGGCGCGCGCCTTGGCAAACCTGTGCAGGGCGTTGCGCTTGTTCTGCATGAGGCAAACGTGGAGCAGGAGTCGCTTCCCGGCGCGGCAGGTGCACTGCTGGCCAATAAACGGGGTGCAACCACCTTTTATGTAGACAGACCCCATGGCGGTGGTTATGCCAGCACATCGCTTACGCCGGCGGCCATGTCGTACCAGATGCATGCCACCGCCAACGGTTGCTTTTCCATGGCTTTGGACCTCGGGGAGGCGCAAGTCGCTCCCGACGATGTCAAAGCGCGGCTGATGGAAATGCGCTTTGCCGGTGGTTGCCTGCAAGAGCCACCACAGGTGCAGGCCTTCGATACCCAGCAGCAGCTGCTGCAAGGCGTCAGGCCCGGTTATCTGGTCATGGATGCCGCTTGGCGTGCCGCCATTGCACTGGAGTCGAACCAGCCCGCGCACGTCTTTCTGCATCGGCATGAAGGCGCTTACATCGTGCCCGCCGTGGTGGGTTACCACATGCTGACAGAACTCTCGAACCAGCGTCAGGGCATCCGGCGCATGGGCGATATGGAGTTGGAAGGCCATGCCTTTGCGGAGTCCATCACCGGACTGATCGAGTTTCGCCATATCAACCGTTTCAAGCACATGCCTGAAACCGCGCTCGAAGACATCGCCGACGACGAACTCGAACCGTGGAGTGACCTCGATTTCGAGGACGCTGGCGAGGTGGACCCAGAAGTCGTTGAGGTCGAAGGCGATGCTTTTGAAGCTGTGGATGGCCCATTGGCGTTCGACGCACCGAATTCGCATGGCGCAGCCAGCGACTCCATGCAGGGCAATGAGCCTCAGCGGGGGCCAGGCAGCATTTTTTGGAAACACGGCTGGAGCCAGGACGGCACCAGCTTTCTGATACAGCAACTCTGAGGGGAAATCGCTATGGCAACGAAGAAGAAGTCTGGCTCTGGCTCTGCCAAGGTCGTGGCTGCGATGCGCGGCATCAATGTCTCCGACGCACCAATGTGCAGCATCGTGGGAAAAGAACTGCTGCCGCTTGAGGTCATGCGCCATGGCATCCGCGGTACCCAGAACTTAACGCCGGGAAAATTCGATCCAAACAAGCTCGCCAATATCCAAATAACGGAGACTGCCAAAACCCACCCTCAGGCCACGGGCATGCATCTGCGCTTTGCCTTGCAGGTCACTCCTCTTAGCAGGCTGTTGACGGCTTGCGACAGTGCGGAGGTCCGCGCGGACATCGAGCAGTTTCTAGCCCGCGCAGCAAACAGCGAGGAACTGATGGAGCTTTGCCGGCGCTACGCGCGCCGCGTGTTCAGTGGATCATTTCTCTGGCGCAACCTGACGCTGGCCCACTCCCTGGACATCCATGCCCGTTGCGCGGGCCAGACAGCACAGGCGCTTGGCGAGCGGCCATTCGAATTGGCTGAGCGCGGCTTCTCCGAGTACACGGAAGACGAGATGAAACTGGCGCGATGGCTGCAAAGCTCCTTTGCATCGCAGGCCGGCCTGGGGCAGGGCATTAAAGTGAGTGCCAAGGTGCACTTCTCCAATGCAGGAGCATTCGAGGTCTATCCCTCCCAGATGTACGTCAGTGGCAAGCCTCAGGGATTTGCACGTCCGCTGTACAAGCTCAACCCCGTTTCCCCTTCGGATCTGAACCGGGCACGCGGCGACAAGGACGTGCATTCCTTCATGGACAGCATCAATATGGGGCAGGCGGCCATCCGCGACCAGAAGGTGGGCAACGCCATCCGCACCATCGATACCTGGTACGCACCTGGCAATGTGCCTCCCATTGCCATCGAGCCCAACGGCGCCAGCCTGTCGGACAACGAGTTCCATCGCCGTCCTGAATCGGGCAACAGCTTTTTCGATCTGCTGCCAGGCATCAGGCAACTGACGCAAGACCTCAAGCCTGAAGGCAGTGGGATGCAAACCTCGCCCGATGCCATGTTCGTGCTCGCCGTGTTCATACGCGGTGGCGTGTTCGGAGATGCCGGCAAGTCCGGCAACGACTGATGCCGATCAGCCCATGAATGGAGATCGTGATGGACCACTACCTTGACATACGGCTGCGTGCGAATGCCGGGATCGGCACAAACGAACTGATGGCCACGCTGTTCTACAAGATCCATGTCTGGATAGCTCGCAATGCCAATGGCCGCATCGCTTTGAGCTTTCCGGACATGAAGAAGACACCGGGCGCGCGCCTGCGCGTGCATGGTTGCGAATCTGACCTGCAGGCCTTTTCATCGGGAGACTGGCGCCGAACTGTGATGCTGTGGATCGATCTGGCGCAGGTATGCCCTGTGCCTGCTGACGCCAGACATTGCATGGTGGCTCGAATCCAGCGCAAATCTGCCCACAACATGCGGCAGCGTGCGATGCGCAGAGATGGTCTGACTCTGGAGCAGGCCATGGTACGGATTCCAGACACGGCCACCGAATCTCTGGACCTGCCGTACCTTTATGTGCAAAGCGCCAGTACGGGCCAGCGGGTGCGATTCTTTATTAAGCAGAGTCCTGCACAGCCTGTAGCTGTTAAAGGGGCGTTCAGTGCTTACGGCTTGGGCAAAGATGGCGCCACCGTTCCCTGGTTTTGATGTCATCCACTCCCAGAAAATCGGCAACGCCCTGCGCACCATCGACACCTGGTACGACGGCGCGCAGGACCTGGGCCCCATCGCGGTCGAGCCCTACGGCTCCGTCACCACCCAGGGCAAGGCCTGGCGCCAGCCCAAGCAAAAGCAGGACTTCTACACCCTGCTGGACGACTGGCTGCTCAAGGACAAGGTGCCGCCCGTCGAGCAGCAGCATTTCGTGATGGCCGTGCTGATCCGCGGTGGTGTCTTCGGCGATGCGAGCTGATGGCCATGACCTCGCACTACATCGACATCACGCTGCTGCCAGACCCGGAATTCAGCCACGCCCACCTGCTGGGCGCGCTGGTCGCCAAGCTGCACCGCGCGCTCGTGCAACTGGGCAGCGCGGACATAGGCATCAGCTTTCCCGGCTACAGCCTGCGTCCACGCACTCTGGGCACCATACTGCGCCTGCATGGCAGTGAAGCCGCGCTGCGCGGCCTGATGGAACAGCCCTGGCTGCAGGGCATGCGCGATCACGTGCACTGCACGCCGCCAGCTTTGGTGCCAGAGGGCGCCGTGCCCTACCTGGTGCAACGCCGGCAATTCAAGACCAGCCCCGACCGCCTGCGCCGCCGCCGCATGCGGCGCAAGGGAGAAACCGCTGAACAGGCTGCGGCCGCCATCCCCGACAGCGTGGAGCGCACCCCGGACCTGCCCTACGTTCAACTGCGCAGCGCCAGCACCGGCCAGCCGTTTTGCCTGTTCGTGGAGCAGAAAGCGGTGCAGGGCACGGCGGGCCAGGAAGGCTTCAACACCTACGGGCTGAGCCTGGGAACTGCTGTTCCCTGGTTCTGACCCTTTTTCTGGCGGCCTGAAGACTGCCTTGTAAATCAACAGCTTGGCGGATGCCCCGGAATTTGGGGTGTTCGCCAGCTGGAGGTGAAAGCTCTTTCAAAATCAATGGATTGGGGAATTTTTTGCCTAGTTCGCTGCCGCGTAGGCAGCTCAGAAATGACCGACGAAGAACTGGACGGCGCTATCGATGTTCGCTGCCGCGTAGGCAGCTCAGAAACAGGTGATGCTCCGCGCCGAGAACCCCACATAGTTCGCTGCCGCGTAGGCAGCTCAGAAAAATGGCCTTGGTGTCGAGGACCGGCTAATTGAGTTCGCTGCCGCGTAGGCAGCTCAGAAATTTCCTTCAGTCGACAGTTGCGGCGGACTCTTGTTCGCTGCCGCGTAGGCAGCTCAGAAAAGTTCATCGATGCACGCATAGCCCTGGCAAACGTTCGCTGCCGCGTAGGCAGCTCAGAAATGAAGCCCGAGCAGGTCCTGGACATCGCCCGGGTTCGCTGCCGCGTAGGCAGCTCAGAAAAGTTCAATGCGCGGCCTGCTCATGGCTGCACCGTTCGCTGCCGCGTAGGCAGCTCAGAAATGGAGTCGCCGGCGGCAAACGGCACGCCAAGCGTTCGCTGCCGCGTAGGCAGCTCAGAAAAACCAGGGCATGGACATCGCCCGCCTCGTTGTGTTCGCTGCCGCGTAGGCAGCTCAGAAATTGCGGCAGAGGTGCGGCGGCTGCGCGGCCTATGTTCGCTGCCGCGTAGGCAGCTCAGAAAATGCCCAATCGAAGCGCGAGAACCAGTTCCTCGTTCGCTGCCGCGTAGGCAGCTCAGAAAGGATGTTGATGGGCAACTGGATATGCCCAGCAGTTCGCTGCCGCGTAGGCAGCTCAGAAAAGCGATGAAAGGACAGACCCCGTGACCACAGCGTTCGCTGCCGCGTAGGCAGCTCAGAAATGGGTCTGCCCACCTCGCCCACGAAGTCCATCGTTCGCTGCCGCGTAGGCAGCTCAGAAATGTTTGACTTCAGTGTGAATGCTGGCCCAGGCGTTCGCTGCCGCGTAGGCAGCTCAGAAAAGTGGTGAAAGTTGACCACATCGCTCCCGTCGGTTCGCTGCCGCGTAGGCAGCTCAGAAAGACAAGGCGGCCGCTACTCCAAGGCCCGCAGAGTTCGCTGCCGCGTAGGCAGCTCAGAAATGCTGCCCGATGGCGCCGGCCTCGCCATGCACGTTCGCTGCCGCGTAGGCAGCTCAGAAAATTGCAGACTGGCCGGTGACGGACATGCTCATGTTCGCTGCCGCGTAGGCAGCACAGAAAGTGGAGAACATGCCGGCCGTGATGACGCCGGAGTTCGCTGCCGCGTAGGCAGCTCAGAAAAAGTACGAGGCCCTGCGCGCGGAGATGCCTGGGTTCGCTGCCGCGTAGGCAGCTCAGAAAACACGGGGAAGCTCAAAGGATCGGTGCGCCGGGTTCGCTGCCGCGTAGGCAGCTCAGAAATTTCTCGGCTGCCGGCGCCAGTTCATCGGGAAGTTCGCTGCCGCGTAGGCAGCTCAGAAACAGCGGTTTTCGGCCAACGTTGCTTATCATTTGTTCGCTGCCGCGTAGGCAGCTCAGAAAGAAGCGCGACAGCGGCGCATAGCCATGGCTGGGTTCGCTGCCGCGTAGGCAGCTCAGAAAACTTCGGGGGCACGCCATGGCTCTGATCCAGCGTTCGCTGCCGCGTAGGCAGCTCAGAAAAGGCTGTGCAGGAAATGGGGCAGGCAAAGAGCGTTCGCTGCCGCGTAGGCAGCTCAGAAAAAGACCAAGAATCAGGCGCGGCCACAGCCGCGGTTCGCTGCCGCGCAGGCAGCTCAGAAACAGACCGAGCAGACGTGGCGCTTGTACCTGTCGTTCGCTGCCGCGTAGGCAGCTCAGAAAGTAGACGGGTACCCGTACTGTGTGCGTCTCTTGTTCGCTGCCGCGTAGGCAGCTCAGAAAAGGTGAAGGCCTCATCAATACGGTTGCCGATGGTTCGCTGCCGCGTAGGCAGCTCAGAAAGAGACCCCCAGCAGCTCTACAACCTGCTGGAGGTTCGCTGCCGCGTAGGCAGCTCAGAAAAGTAGCATGGGCATGGGCATCGTTGCGCATATGTTCGCTGCCGCGTAGGCAGCTCAGAAATGGCTGTCCGATACGCCCGACGACAACGGCTAGTTCGCTGCCGCGTAGGCAGCTCAGAAAATGACCCCGACCCCACCCCAGTGCCAGCAGCTGTTCGCTGCCGCGTAGGCAGCTCAGAAATGAAGCCCGCATGAATAAAGGCTTTGCTCCCGGTTCGCTGCTGCGTAGGCAGCTCAGAAACCCTTGGCTGCTGCCTGGGCTGCGCGCTCTGCGTTCGCTGCCGCGTAGGCAGCTCAGAAATGGCAGCAGCGCCCCAGACACCTGCTGCGCCCGTTCGCTGCCGCATAGGCAGCTCAGAAAGCACGCACCCCCTCTCTTGGCTAGCCAGAGGCAGTAGCGCGACTACGCGGTGCCCAATGCGATCCGGTTAAAGGCCGTGACGGCAATGAGCGAACAGACCGGCGCTCTCACGGAGCCTGCTGGTGCCACGCTGCAGCAGGGCGCCGCGCCTACTTCACCCGGCTTTCCTCCACGTGCTCCACGAAGGAGGGCGCTTCATTGAAAAGTTGCACGAGCTGCGCCAGGCGCAGGCCATAGGCGCATTGGGGGCGGCTGAACGCCTGGGCGGCCAGGACGATGGCGGCGCGGGCGAGGAACCATGCGTTGTCGAACTTCCATGCCGCGTCGAAGTGGGTGAGCTTCATCTGCCGGATGTGGTTCAGGGCCAGTTCCGTGGCCATGTCCACGTCGGCGTCCTCGTCAACCCAGTCCATGTCGGCGCAGCGCTTGTCGATCAGGGCGGCCAGCTCGGTTTCTGCGCGGTCTATGGACAGGGCAATCATCTGCTGCATGCTGGGCTTGTCTGCGGTGGCCTTCGGCTTGGCATTCATATGGATCCCTCCTCCTGCATGTCTTGGGCACTGAATCTATTGGATATCTACAAATGATAGATGTCAAATAGATTCTTTGTCATGAATCTTTCTGATGTCCAGAATCTGGCGGATGACTGACAAGCAAGTGCCGTCCTACCCGTTGCGTATGCCTGTGGAGCTGCGTGAAAAGCTCACTCTCGTTGCCAAGAACAACAATCGCAGCGTGAACGCAGAAATCATTGCGAGGCTGGAGAGCAGCCTTGACGCAACCGGCGCCAAAGCAGACTTTGGAAAGGATGTGGCCGTTCGGTCCGCGATCGCAGCATCGCTTGCGGATGTGGCCGTTTTGACGCTGACCCAGGACGACTCATGGAAAGAGGACGTCGCACGCAGGGTTGCTGAAAGCCTGCGTGCAGTGCCTTTGGTGTCTGCTGAGACGGCTGCGGCGGATGCACAGCCGCCAAGGCCCAGGCAGCGGCCAAGAAAGGCCTGAGCCGCGGCCCTTCTTCAAAAGCCCCGCCTCACTGCCTCCAGAAAAACACCCCCGCCATCACCAGCCCCGTCAGCACGATGCCCGCGCGCAGCCATTCGGGCGGGATGCGGCGTGCCAGGCGGGCGCCGCCGTAGCCGCCTGCGGTGGCGGCGATCATCATGACCAGGGCCTGCTCCCACTGCACGACGCCGCCGGCCGCATAGATGGCGACGGCAATGGCCGTGAGCAGGGCGGAGACCAGGTTCTTCATGCCGTTCATGGCGTGCAGCCTTGTCTGGCCCAGCAGGCCGAACAGGGCCAGCAGCAGGATGCCCAGGCCGCCGTTGAAGTAGCCGCCGTAGATGGCCACGGCCAGCATGCCGGCGCCGGCCTTCAGGGGCGATGCATGGGCGGCATGCTCGGCGCTGCCGCGTGATGCCATGCGCCTGAGCTGGGGCGCGAAGGCGAACATGGCGGTGGCGGCCAGCAGCAGCCAGGGGACGACCTTGCGGAACAGGTGGTCGGGCGTGACCAGCAGCAGGGCCGCGCCCAGCGAGCCGCCGATGAGCGACAGCACGATGACGCCGCGCATGCCCAGGCCGGGCGGCGGCTCCATGTCCTGGCGAAAGCCCCAGGCACCGGCCATGTAGCCGGGCAGCAGGGCGACGGTGCCGGTGGCGTTGGCGGCCACGGGCGGCACGCCGGTGAAGACCAGGGCGGGCAGGGTGAGGAAGCTGCCGCCTCCGGCAACGGCATTGAGCGCGCCGGCCACGAAGGCGGCGCTCATGAGCAGTGCGATGTCCCACATGGGTGTTGTCTCCTCCTGGGGCCGGGCATCGGCAGGCCGCCGTGGCCTTGCGCGGCCAGGCCGGTGTTATAGGTCGAGGCCGATCTTAGTGCCGGACCATCGGCCGGGCTGTCGCACCGGCATGGAGGCTGGGTCAGGGCTGCTTTGCGCAAAAGGACAGGATCGCGCCGGCGTGGTGGCCACCAGGCGACTAGGGCGGCTCCACCACCGGGCCGGGCAGGCCCAGCGTGGCGCGCAGCAGGGCGACGCGCGGGTTGGCGACGGCGCTGCGGTAGATCAGCGCCACGGGGCCCATGGAGATGGCGGGTGTGACATGCACCCTGCGCACCCCCAGCGACCGGGGCGAGGCCTGCAGCGTGGAGTCGGGCACGGCGCTGAGCCCCAGGCCGGCCCGGACCAGTTGCAGGTTGGTGAAGGGGCTGGTGGATTCGATGACGGGCGTGGGCGCGATCACGCCTTCGCGGCGGAACACCTCTTCCATCATGCGGCGCAGCATGGAGCTGCGCGTGGGCAGGATCCATCGCTGGCGCGCCAGCTCCTCCCAGCGGTTGCTGCGCGCGTGGCCTGCAGGGTGGTCCGGCGGGGCGATGACGGTGAAGCCGGTGTCGAACAGTTTTTCGTAGCGCAGCGGCTGGCCTGCAGCCTCGGGCAGCTCGGTGGGGTAGCTGGTGATGAGGGCATCGAGCTCGCCGTCCAGCAGGCATTGCACAAGCAAAGGCACGCGTTCTTCCTTGAGCTGTACCCGCACATGGGGCTGCTGTGCGGCCAGGTCCGCCAGTACGCCGGGCAGGTAGCCCTGTGCCACGAAGGGCGGGGTGCCGATGCGCAGCAAGGTGATGGCGGGTTGCTGCGCGGTCTCGCTGCCCAGATGGCGCAGCTCGGCCAGCAGCATGGCCGCGCCGCGGATGGCGATCTCGCCCTGGGCCGTGGGTTCGAGCCCGCGCGCATTGCGCAGGAACAGCGTCACGCCGAAGGCCGCCTCGATCTCGCCCAGGGCCTTGCTCAGCGCGGGCTGGGTCAAATGCATGAGGCCGGCGGCGGCGCGCAGGCTGCCTCCCTGGTGCAGGGCCAGCAGGAGCTGCAGGTGCTTGAAGCGCAGCCGCGACAGCAGGCGTTGCGGGTCGAAGTCGTGCATGTTCCCGGGGGTGGAGTGATTACCGGAGGTTTGCCATCCATCCAAACATATCACTATTGGAAATGGGCCTGCCGTTCTATCGTGACCCCACGACGACAAGCGACAAGGAGACAGGACCATGGACAGACGCGTCTTTCTGGCAGGCAGCCTGGCGGCTGCCGCGCTTCCGCTGGTGCGGGCCAGCGATTTTCCGAGCCGGCCGGTGCGGGTGATTTCCCCGTATGCGGCGGGCGGGGGGCCTGATGTGCAGTTGCGCCAGGCCGGCCCGGTGCTGGGGGAGATCCTGGGGCAGTCCATCGTGATCGAGAACAAGGTGGGCGCGGCCGGCGTGCTGGCCGCGCAGTATGTGGCGCAGCAGCCCGCCGATGGCTACACCTGCCTGATGGGCTCCAACACTCACCTGATCCAGAAGCTGCTGCAGCCGGGCCTGCGCTTCGACCCCATCGGCGACTTCACGCCCGTCAGCAACCTGGCCTCATCGCCCACGGTGCTGGTGGTGCGTGCCGATGCGCCCTGGCGCACGGCCCGGGAGCTGATCGCGGGGCTGAAGGCCCAGCCGGCGCAGGCCAACTACGGCTCGGGCGGCATAGGCACTTCGGCCCATCTGGCGGGCGCCACGCTGGCCTCGCTGGCAGGCCTGCAGGTCACGCACATACCGCTCAAGGGATCGGTGGAGATTGCGGCATCGCTGATCCGCGGCGATACGCAGTATGCGTTTCCGGTGGCGGGCACCGGCATTCCGCAGGTGCAGGGCGGCAAGCTGCGGGCCCTGGCGGTGACCAGCCGCAAGCGCCTGGCGCAGCTGCCCGAGGTGCCCACGCTGCAGGAGGTGCTGGGCAGCGAACTGGCAGTGCAGGAGTCCTGGTTCGGGCTGTGGGCTCCGGCCAGGACGCCCCCTGCCGTGGTCGAGCGCCTGCACGCCGCCGTGCGCCAGGCCGCCGCCCACCCAGCGCTGCGCGCCTCGTTCGAGGCTGTCGGCAACGAGGCCACGGCCAGCGCTTCGCCGCAGGCCTTCGCCGATTTCGTGCGCAGCGAGAACCGCAAGTGGGCCGCCATCATCGAGCTGGCCGGCATCACCGCCAACAGTTGAACCAGGGAAAGGCAAGACGGGTATGGACAAGCCGCTGCAAGGAGTGCGCGTCATCGACATGTCGCATGTGATCGCGGGGCCGCTGGCCTCG
Source organism: Delftia sp. ASV31 (assembly GCF_016428765.1). NCBI lineage: Bacteria > Pseudomonadati > Pseudomonadota > Betaproteobacteria > Burkholderiales > Comamonadaceae > Delftia > Delftia sp. ASV31. The sequence goes on along the minus strand of NZ_JAELTK010000095.1, from coordinate 2,451 downwards.
CACTACCTGGCCCAGCTCGGGGCCGAGGTCATCAAGGTCGAGCCCACGCGTGGCGAGGTCATGCGCAACAGCCGGGCGCCCGGCGAGCCCGGGGGCGGCTTGCCTTCGGGCTTCGTGGCGCTCAATGCGGGAAAGCGTTCGCTGTCGGTGGACATCCGCCAGCCCGAGGGTGCGGACATCGTGCGTGCCCTGGCGCGCACGGCCGATGTGTTCATCGAGAACTTCCGCCCCGGCGTGGTGGCGCGCCACGGCCTGGGCTACGAGGACATCCGGGCGGTGCGCCCCGACGTGGTGTACTGCTCCATCTCGGGCTTTGGCCAGCAGGGCGAGTGGGCCGGGCGGGGCGCCTATGACCATGTGGTGCAGGCGCTCACGGGGATGATGATGATGGCGGGGGGCGACGAGGAAGCGCCGCCCGTGAAGGTGGGCTTTCCCGTGATCGACGTGGCGGTGGGCATGCTGGGGGCGCTGTCGGTCACGGCGGCCCTGCACCAGCGCAACGCCTGGGCGCCTGGCGAGCGGCGCAGCCAGCACATCGATGCCTCCATGCTGCAGGCCTCGCTGATGCTGATGTACCCGCATGCCTGTACCTATCTCACCCATGGCGTGGAGCCACGGCGCGTGGGCAACCGGGGCTATACGGGCAGCCCGGCGGCCGACACCTACCGGTGCGCCGACGGCTGGCTGTCCACGGCCGCCAACACGCCGCAGCAGTTCCGCAGGCTCGCCAGCGTGCTGGGGCTCGATGTCCTGTGCGAGGACGCCACGCTGCTGGACCTCGATGCCTTCAACGCGCCCGAGGGCGGCTTTGTCGCCGCGCGCGATGCGTCCGCGCTGCAGCGGTTGCAGGCATGTCTGGCCGAGGCCTTCGCTGCACGCAGCGCACGGGACATGGAAGCCCGGCTCAACGCCGTGGGCGTGCCTGCCGCCAGGGTGCGGCGCCTGGGTGAATTCCTGGGCGAGGCCCGCGCCGCCGGCACCGTGTCACCTGTGAGCTATGGCGCCGGCGGCGCTGCGGTGGACACTCCGGGGCTGGGGTTCCGGTGGATGGATGCCGAGCCCCTGCCGGGTGCGCCGGCCCCCGCCCTGGGCGATGGCAATCTCGCGCTGCTGCGGGAACTGGGGATGCCGGATGAGGCCATTGCCCGCCTGTGCCGCAGCGGCGTGCTGGGCGCGCCGCAGTCCTGATTGCCTTTGGATTTCCTTTGCCACTGCCTTGCTGGAGACCCCATGTTCAAAGCCTTGCTGCTGACCCAACCCGTACCGCGTGAAACCCGTGCCGAGTGTGTGGAGCTGGACGAAGCCAGCCTGCCCGCCGGCACGGTGCGCGTGGCCGTCTCGCATTCCACGCTCAACTACAAGGATGCACTGGCCATCACGGGGCGCTCGCCCGTGGTGCGCCAGTTCCCCATGGTGCCGGGCATCGACCTGGCCGGCACGGTGCTGGACAGCGAGGACGCGCGTTTCCAGCCCGGCGATGCCGTGCTGCTCAACGGCTGGGGCGTGGGCGAGACCCACTGGGGCGGGCTCGCCCAGCAGGCGCGCGTGAACGGCGACTGGCTGATCCGCCGGCCCGAGGCCTTCAGTGCACGGGATGCCATGGCCATAGGCACGGCCGGCTATACGGCCATGCTGTGCGTGATGGCGCTGCAGGCGCATGGCATCACGCCTTCCAGCGGCCCGGTGCTGGTGACGGGGGCCAATGGCGGCGTGGGCAGCATTGCCGTGGCCCTGCTGTCGCGCCTGGGTTTCGAGGTGCACGCCGGCACCGGGCGGCCCGAACAGGCCGAGCACCTGAAGGCGCTGGGCGCGGCGCGGATCGTGGAGCGCAGCAGCCTGGACGCGCCCGGCAAGCCGCTGCAAAAGGAGGTCTGGGCGGCGGCCGTGGACAGCGTGGGCAGCCATACGCTGGCCAATGTGTGCGCCAGCCTGCGCTACGGTGGCTGCGTGGCGGCCTGCGGGCTGGCCCAGGGGCTGGACCTGCCGGCTTCCGTGGCACCGTTCATTCTGCGCGGCGTGTCGCTGCTGGGCATCGACAGCGTCTATGCGCCGCAGGCGCGGCGCGAGCAGGCCTGGGCGCGGCTGGCTGCCGAACTGCCGCGCGAGGTGCTGGAGCGCAATACCGAAGAGGCGGGCCTGGCCGATGCGGTTGCGCTGGCGCCCCGGCTGCTTGCCGGCCAGGTGCGCGGCCGGGTCGTCATCGATACGGCGCGCTGAGGCCCGCGTGGGCTCTGGTGCCGCCTACTTGGCGTAGGGGTCGGCAAAGCCCAGCTCGACCATGATCTCGGTCTCGTAGGCTTCCATTTCCTCGGCGTCCTGCTCGCTGGTTTCATGGTCCCAGCCCTGGGCATGCAGCGTGCCATGCACCAGCAGGTGGGCGTAGTGCTCCTCCAGCGTCTTGTTCTGCTCGCGCGCCTCGCGCTCGACCACGGGGGCGCACAGCACCAGGTC
>NZ_JAELTK010000094.1:0-21211 GCF_016428765.1 Delftia sp. ASV31 | reverse complement strand
CAGCGCCAGCGACACGGCCACCATGCCGAAGGCCAGCAGCGCATAGCCCACGCCGTCGAAGCGCTTGACGGCAAAGCGGTCGCCCACCGGCATGAAGCGCAGCGTGGCGGCCAGGCCGATCAGGCCCACGGGCACGTTGACCAGGAAGATCCAGTGCCAGCTCACGTACTCCACCATCCAGCCGCCCAGCGTGGGGCCGATCAGCGGCCCGACCAGGCCGGGGATGGCCACGAAGCTCATGGCCTTGAGGAACTGCTCGCGTGGAAAGGCGCGCAGCACGGCCAGCCGCCCCACCGGCATGAGCAGCGCCCCGCCCATGCCCTGCAGCACGCGCGCAGCCACCATCAGCTGCAGGTTGGGCGCAATCGCGCACATCACCGAGCCCAGCACGAACAGCGCAATCGCCCACAGGTAGACACGCCGCGTGCCGAAGCGGTCGGCCATCCAGCCCGAGGCCGGGATCAGCATGGCCATGGTCAGCGAGTAGGCGACGATGACCGACTGCATGCGCAGCGGGCTCTCGCCCAGGGCCTCGGCCATGGTGGGCAGCGCGGTGTTGACGATGGTGCCGTCCAGCGTCTGCATGAAAAAGCCGATGGCCACAAGCCATAGCAGCACCGAACGCGAGGAGGATGTGGAGGAGGCGGAAGCGCTTTTGTCTTCAGGAATCATGGCAAGGCAGGGAGGGCGCGGGCGTTAAAAAACCGCCTGCGCATTGCTGCGCGGCGGTTGGTGGCGTGTTGTGCGGCGGGCTGCTGCGGGCTTCACTGCAGCGCGGCCGACAAGGCTTACACCGAGAAGCTCGATCCGCAGCCGCAGGTGGTGGAGGCGTTGGGGTTCTTGATCACGAACTGCGCGCCCTGCAGGTCTTCCTTGTAGTCGATCTCGGCACCCACCAGGTACTGGTAGCTCATGGCGTCGATCAGCAGCGACACGCCATTCTTGGTCATGGTCGTGTCGTCGTCGTTGGTGATCTCGTCGAACGTGAAGCCGTACTGGAAGCCCGAGCATCCGCCACCTTGCACGAACACGCGCAGCTTCAGGTCAGGGTTGCCTTCCTCGGCGATCAGATCGGCCACCTTGGCAGCTGCGCTGTCGGTGAAGACGATCGGGGTGGGCATTTCGGCGGTGGTGGTTTCGGTGATTTCTGCGACGGCGCTCATGGGGATACTCCGAAGTTCTCAATTGGCCCGAATGGTACAGCAAAGGGCTCGGGAATTCCCGGGGCCGCCGGCTTGACGACAGTGCAAGTGGGGGCATTGGCCACCGACGGCGAAGGTGAATGCGAAGGGTTTGCATCGCCCAGAAAAAAACCGCCGGCAAAGGCGGTTTTTTTCTGGGGAAAGCCCCGGGGGACTTTCCTGCAGTGCCAGCGGATTAACGCTTGGAGAACTGCTTGGCGCGGCGTGCGGAGCGCAGGCCGACCTTCTTACGTTCGACTTCACGAGCGTCACGCGTCACGAAGCCGGCTTGGCTCAGGACGGGCTTGAGCGCTGCGTCATAGTCGATCAGGGCGCGGGTGATGCCGTGGCGGGTAGCGCCGGCCTGGCCGGATTCACCACCACCGTGGACGTTCACTTGAATGTCGAAAGCTTCCAGGTTGCTCGTCAGAGCCAGGGGCTGCTTTGCGATCATGATCGAGGTTTCGCGGCCGAAGTATTCCTGAATGTCCTTGCCATTCACGGTAATCTTGCCGGAGCCCTTCTTCAGGAACACGCGTGCGACGCTGGATTTGCGACGGCCGGTGCCATTGTTCCAATCACCAATCATCTAGGTCTCCTTAGATTTCCAGAGCCTTGGGCTGCTGGGCGGTGTGGGGATGCTCAGCACCGCCGTACACCTTGAGCTTCTTGATCATTGCGTAGCCCAGGGGACCCTTGGGCAGCATGCCCTTGACGGCCTTTTCCAGAGCACGGCCGGGGAACTTGGCCTGCATGTCGCGGAAGTTGGTGGCAGTGATGCCGCCGGGGAAACCAGAGTGGCGGTAGTACACCTTGTCCAGGTTCTTGGTGCCGGTGACCTTGAGCTTGGAGGCGTTGATGATGACGATGAAGTCGCCGGTGTCAACGTGAGGTGTGTAAATGGCTTTGTGCTTGCCGCGCAGACGGAGTGCCACTTCGCTGGCGACACGTCCGAGCACCTTATCGGTGGCGTCAATCACAAACCACTCGTGTTGCACCTCAGCGGGCTTTGCGCTGAATGTAGACATGAGTTTTCTCTTTCAAGAAAGGTTTGGCGGGCCCTTTTCCGCGGTCGGCGCTTCTTCAAAAAGGAAGCCTCTTAGGCGGGGATGTAAACTTCGCCGCGGGACCCTAAAATCGCTGCGAAGCCCTCCATTATACAAAAACGGCAGGTCTTCGCCATCCCCCCTTGCGCCGCCCTGGCTTCAGCGCCGGCCCCCATCCTTCAGCCGCCACGGACAACCACCCGGCAGCGCGGCTGGTTACCATACGCCTATGTTCAGTTACCGCCACGCCTTCCATGCAGGCAACCATGCCGATGTGCTCAAGCACACCGTGCTGATCGCCACCCTGCAATACCTCCTCCAGAAGGATGCCGCCCTCACGGTGCTGGACACGCACGCCGGCGCCGGCCTGTACCGACTGGACGGCGACTACGCCAACAAGAGCGGCGAGTCCGCCGACGGCATCATGCGCCTGGCCCAGGCCAAGGAGGCCGAGCTGGCCCCGGTGCTGCAGGCCTACCTGGCCACGGTGCGCTCCTTCAACCAGGGCGCGCAGCTGCGCAACTACCCGGGCTCGCCCTTCATCATCCAGTCCCTGCTGCGCGTGCAGGAGCGCGACAAGCTCAAGGTCTTCGAGCTGCATCCCACCGACATGCGCTCGCTGGTGGGCAACATTGCCCAGCTCGAAGCGGGCCGCCAGGTGGCCGTGCTGCACGAGGACGGCTTCGAGGGCATCAAGAAATTCCTGCCGCCACCGTCGCGCCGCGCCCTGGTGCTGTGCGACCCCAGCTACGAGCTCAAGAGCGACTACGCCAAGGTGCTGGACATGGCGGCCGACAGCCTCAAGCGCTTTGCCACAGGCACCTATGCGGTCTGGTATCCGATCATCCCGCGCCCCGAGGCGCACGATCTGCCGCGCCGCCTGAAGACCATGACCACCAAGGCCGGCAAGAGCTGGCTGCACGTGGAGCTCACGGTCAAGAGCAACAAGACGTCGGAGCGCGGCGGCCTGCCGGCCAGCGGCATGTTCCTGATCAATCCGCCGTTCAATCTCAAGGAACAGCTCAAGCCGGCCATGCCGCAGCTGGTCAAGCTGCTCGGTCAGGACGAGAACGCGGCCTTCACGCTCGAATCCGGCGGCTGAACACGGTTCAGCGCGAGCTCGACGCCGCAGAGGCCACTGCCGTGGCCGAGGCTGCGGCGGGCGCAGCGGCCTTCGCCACCGGCTTGGCGGCAGGGACGGCACGGCTGGCCACGGCCGTGCGTGCATTGGGCCTGGGTGCGGGCGCCTTGGCCTGCACACGCGGCCGGACCGGGGCCTTTGCCTGAACCTGGGTCCGCGCCTGTGTTTGTGTCTGTGCCTTGGCCTGCTGCGTCTTCTTGAGCGACTCTGCCTTCCTGGCCGTGACCAGGGTTTCGGGGCATTCTTCCTCGCCTTCGTCGAGCTGCCACAGCTCCACGGGCTTGATGCCCAGGCCGACCATGCCCAGCTCCTGCGCCGCGGCCTGGCTCAGGTCGATCACGCGGCCGGGCGCAAACGGCCCCCGGTCATTGATGCGCACCACCACCGTCCTGCCTGTCGCGGCGCTGCGCACGCAGACACGGCTGCCGAAGGCGAAGCTGCGGTGCGCAGCCGTCAGCTCTTCCTTGTCGAAACGTTCGCCGCTGGCCGTCAGCCGGCCATGCAGGCCCGGGCCATACCAGGAAGCCAGGCCTTGCTGGTCACTGTCGCGCGAGGGGACGAGGGCGAAATCGGGATTGGAGGGAGTGTCGGCGCTCTCTTCGGACGAAGCCGGTTCGGAGGGCCTGGCATCCGCGGACCTGCTGGCAGGCGGCGTGGCCCGCGAGGCGCGGCTGCTGCGCTTGCCTGCGGAGGGAACGGCCGCAGGCGTCTGGCCTTCAGCCATGGCCTCGGCACCTGCCGAACCAGCAGAACCTGCTATCAGGGCGCCGGACTCGGCATCGGTTTCGGCCACGGGAGCCGGTGCGCAGCCAGCCAGGGTGGCGGTGATGGCACACATGGCCAGCCAGCGCCAATGCAGGCGTCGAAAATTACGATCCATGGGCAAAAACCTCCAGGGAACGCCTGACCGTTCCCAAGTTCTAGAGGGCCGCCCGGGGCCGGCGCAGTGGCTGCGCGCTCAAAGGCCCAATCGATCGCAGATTTCCAGCGTGGCGACGCTCTGGTTCATCGTATAGAAGTGCAGCCCGGGAGCGCCCTGGCTGCGCAACTGCTCGCATAGACGGGACACGACATCGAGGCCGAAGGCGCGAATGGACGCCGTGTCATCTCCGTAAGCCTGCAGACGCAGGCGGATCCAGCGCGGGATCTCGGCGCCGCAGGCGTCCGAGAAGCGCATCAGCTGCGTAGAGCTGGTGATGGGCATGATGCCGGGAACAACCGGTGCATCAAGCCCCATGCCGCGCGCCGCATCAACGAAACGGCAGTAGGCGTCGGCATTGTAGAAATATTGGGTGATCGCGGAATCCGCGCCAGCGCGCACTTTAGCCGCAAACGCTTCCAGATCGGAATGTGGGGATTTCGCCTGCGGGTGGACCTCGGGATAGGCTGCCACCTCGATGTGGAACCAGTCGCCGAACTCGCGGCGGATGAATTCCACGAGGTCGCTGGCGTACTGGAATTCCCCTCCCAGGCCATAGCCGCTGGGCAGGTCGCCGCGCAGCGCAACGATGCGGCGCACGCCCATGGCCTTGAGCTCCTGCAGCTCGGCACGCACCTTGTCGTGCGTGGCGCCCACGCAGGAGAAATGCGATGCCGCGCTGACGCCTTCGCTCTGGATGTCACGCACCATGTTGAAGGTGCCGGCCTGCGTGGAGCCGCCCGCGCCATAGGTGACGGAGCAGAACTGGGGCTTGCGCGCGTAGAGGTTCTTGCGCACCTGCACATGCTTGGCCGCGCCTTCGGGCGTCTTGGTCGGGAAGAATTCGAAGCTGATCGGAAAGCTCATGTAAGACTCACTGCTCAGTGTTTCATTCGTTGCGTTTGCGCAGCTTGGCGCGCCCCGGTCCGGGCACGCCGAACTCGGTGCTGGTGTCGATCACACGCTCGTTGCGCTGCTCGCGCAGCACGGTGCGGGACACGCGCTTGGGCGCTGCTTTCACGGCCGAACGGGGTTCGTCCTCGTCCTGCGTTTCAGGCTGTGCAGGCTCCTTCACCACGGCCGCCTGCTGGGCATGCACGAAGAATTCGCGGTTGCCGTCACCGCCTTCGATGGCCGACTCCATCCAGCCCTTGACCTCCAGGCCCAGCTCGCCCAGGCAGGTGCGGATGCGCTGCTCCACCTCGGTGAACAGGGCCGCATCGCGCACGATGCCGCCCTTGCCGACCTGGCCCGGCTGCAGTTCGAACTGCGGCTTGACCAGCATCAGCAGCTGGCCGTGCGGCTTGAGCAGGCGCGTGACGGCCGGCAGCACCAGGGTCAGCGAGATGAAGGACAGATCGCCCGTGACGAAGTCGAACTGCGGCGTGATGTCCACGTCGGCAAACTCGGCGCGGCGGCGGCGCTGCGTGGCCACCGTGCCTTCTTCCCGGGCCTTGCCCTTGGCCGCGCGCTCGGCCTTGAAGGCCTCGATCTCTTTTTCCTTGGCGTCGTCGCTGTCGTCGTAGTCTTCATCGACCAGACCGCCGTTGCGCATCCAGGCATAGGGCGCCACGGGCTGAGTGTCGTTGTCGTCGGGATCTTCTTCCCAGCGTTCGGACAGCACTTCCTCGCAGGACTCCTGCAGGCCCTCGGCCGTCACCGCGCGGGCGTTGACGCCCTCGACGCAGATCACACGCACATCCGAGCGCAGCCGGTCGTGCAACTGGCCATGGCCCACGTCCACGCCGATGACCTGGGCGGCGCCCGCCTGCAGCAGGCAGTCGGTGAAACCGCCCGTGCTCTGGCCCACGTCCAGGCAGCGCAGGCCCTGCACCGACAGCTTGGTGGCCGCCAGCGCGCCTTCCAGCTTCAGCCCGCCGCGCGAGATGAACCGGGCCTCGGCCCCGTCCAGCAGCTGCAGCTCGGCACCCGCAGGAATCTCGTCGCCGTTCTTGGCAACCTTCTTCCAAGGCGTCAGCGGCGTCATGCGCCATTGCACGCCGCCCGCAATCAGCCGCTGCGCCTGCGAGCGCGTGGCCGCATGGCCGGCTTCCACCAAAAATACATCTGCGCGCATAGCGTCGCTCCAGGAAATCTCAGTTGACTAATGCCCGAAACCGGCGCGACCCAACTCAGGGACGCCAAGCAAGGGCCGCCCCGCAGCGAGGGCGTCGTCCCCCTCCTCCGCGAAGCGGATAGAGAGGGGGAAGGCGCGTCAGCGCCTCAGGGGGTGCTTAGTAGCGATAAGTTTCGGGCTTGTAGGGGCCCTGCTTGCTCACGCCGATATAGGCAGCCTGGCCGTCCGTCAGTTCGGTCAGCATGGCGCCGACCTTCTTCAGGTGCAGGCGGGCGACCTTCTCGTCCAGGATCTTGGGCAGCACGTAGACCTTGCCGACCTCGTAGGCGTCGGGCTTGGTGAACAGCTCGATCTGGGCGATGGTCTGGTTGGCGAACGAGGCGCTCATCACGAAGCTGGGGTGGCCGGTGGCGCAACCCAGGTTCACCAGGCGGCCCTTGGCCAGCAGGATGATCTTCTTGCCGTCAGGGAAGGTGATGTGGTCCACCTGGGGCTTGATTTCTTCCCACTGATACTGCTCGATGGAGGCGACGTCGATCTCGTTGTCGAAGTGGCCGATGTTGCAGACGATGGCTTCGTTCTTCATGGCCACCATGTGCTCGTGGCGGATGATGTCGCGGTTGCCGGTGGTGGTCACGAAGATGTCGGCCTTGTCGGCTGCCCACTCCATGGTCACGACCTTGTAGCCTTCCATGGCCGCCTGCAGGGCGTTGATGGGATCGATCTCGGTGACCCAGACCTGGGCCGACAGCGCGCGCAGCGCCTGGGCGCAGCCCTTGCCCACGTCGCCGTAGCCGGCCACCACGGCAACCTTGCCGGCGATCATCACGTCGGTGGCGCGCTTGATGCCGTCCACCAGCGATTCGCGGCAGCCGTAGAGGTTGTCGAACTTGCTCTTGGTGACCGAGTCGTTGACGTTGATGGCACGGAACTTCAGCGTGCCCTTGGCCGACATCTCGTTGAGGCGGTGCACGCCGGTCGTGGTCTCTTCGGTCACGCCGATGATGTGGGCGCTCTTGCGCGTGTACCAGGTGGGGTCCTGGGCCAGCTTGGCGCGGATGGCGGCGAAGGCGATCTTCTCTTCTTCGGAGGCGGGGTTGTCCAGCACGGACAGGTCCTTTTCGGCGCGCATGCCCAGGTGCAGCAGCATGGTGGCGTCGCCGCCGTCGTCCAGGATCATGTTGGGGCCTTCGCCTTCGGTGCCGGCGGCGCCGAATTCAAAGATGCGGTGGGTGTAATCCCAGTAGTCGGCCAGCGATTCGCCCTTGATGGCGAACACGGGCGTGCCGGTTTCAGCGATGGCGGCAGCAGCGTGGTCCTGCGTCGAGAAGATGTTGCACGACGCCCAGCGCACTTCGGCGCCCAGGGCCTTGAGCGTCTCGATCAGCACGGCCGTCTGGATGGTCATGTGCAGCGAGCCCGCGATGCGCGCGCCCTTGAGGGGCTGGGCAGCGGCGAATTCCTCGCGCGTGGCCATCAGGCCGGGCATTTCGGTTTCGGCGATCAGGATTTCCTTGCGGCCCCAGGCAGCGAGGGAAATGTCAGCGATGGCCGTGTCGGCGGAAACGGGACGAACAGCAGCGTTCATGGTTTTCTCCAAAAGATGAATGAAAAACCACGTTCTGCGGGAGACGAAAAAAAGCTCACCGCACAGAAAGCGTGGGCGAGCGTCGTTGCAGGTATGACTCCGAGCCTCGCGACCACGCCTGATGTGTGGGGCCGCTGCAACGCTCCTCGGAGAGGCGCCGATTATACCGATCCCGTGGATGCCTCACCGCCCAGCCCCACAAGCCGGTAGCCCACCTGCAGCTCGGTCACCAGGTGGCGCGGCTGGGCCGGCTCGTCCTCGATCTTCTGGCGCAGATTGGCCATGTGCACGCGCAGGTAGTGGGCACGGCTCAGGTACTCGGGGCCCCACACCTGCAGCAGCAGCTGGCGGTGGGTGAGCACCCGGCCCTGGGCGGCGATCAGGGCCGCCAGCAGGCGGAATTCGATGGGCGTGAGGTGCACCGGCTGCCCCGCGCGCCGCACCTCATGCGTGGCCAGGTCCACCTGAACCGGGCCGAAGTGCACCTTGCTGGACGCGGCGGTGCCGCCCGCCCCACCGGCGGCGCCCAGCTGCTGGCGGCGGCGCAGCATCACGCGCAGCCGGGCCAGCAGCTCGGGCACGCCGAAGGGCTTGACCAGGTAGTCGTCGGCGCCGGCATCCAATGCGGCCACCTTCTCGTCCTCACGCTCGCGCGCGGAGAGCACGAGCACGGGCACGGAGGACCACCCGCGCAGCTCGGTCAGGACCTGCTTGCCATCGGCGTCGGGCAGGCCCAGGTCGAGGATGACCAGATCGGGCTGGCGGCTCGCCGCCTCGATCAGGCCGCGGCGCGCGCTGTCGGCCTCGAAGACCTGCCAGCCTTCGTCTTCCAGCACCAGGCGCACGAAGCGGCGGATGCCGGGGTCGTCCTCGATCATCAGGATGCGGTTGGCGGGCGTGCTCATGGGAGGCTTTCGTGCATGGCGGGACTCTAATCCAGCGCAGGCTGCTCGGGCACGGGAAAGCGCAGCGTGAAGATGGTGCCCGGGCCGGGCCGCGCGGCGGCGGCCTCGATGCGCCCGCCATGCGCCTCGACGATGCTGCGCACCAGCGCCAGGCCCAGGCCGATGCCCGAGACGGTGGACTCGGCCGTGCCGCGCGTGAAGGGCTCGAACAGCGTCTCCACCGGCAGATGCGATGGCAGGCCCGGCCCGCCGTCGCGCACGGACAGCAGCAGTTCGCCGTCCTGCACACGCGCACTGATGGCCAGCGGCGTGCCGGCCGGCGTGTACTTGGCGGCGTTGTCCAGCAGGTTGACCAGCACGCGCTCCATGAGCAGGGCATCGAGCTGCAGCAGCGGCAGGCTGGCGGGCACGTCGGTGCTCACGAGATGCTGGCCCAGACGCGCGCGCATCTGGCGCAGCGCGCTGCCCACCACTTCGTCCAGCGGCAGCCATTCGCGCTGCAGGTGCACGCCGCCTTGCTGCAGGCGCGCCATGTCCAGCAGGTTCTCCACCAGGCGCTGCATGGCCTGCGCCTGGATGCGGACCTGCTCCAGCATGTCGGCCGCGCCGCCCGGCGGCACATGGCGCTGCGCGGCCTCGGCCGCGCCCAGGATGGTGGTCAGCGGGGTGCGCAGGTCGTGCGAGACGGCCGACAGCAGGGTGTTGCGCATGCGCTCGCCCTCCATGGCGATCTGGGTCTGCTGGGCCACGGCCACGAAGTGCTGGCGTTCCAGCGCCAGCGCCACCTGGCTGGCACAGGCCTCCAGCAGGCGCTGCTCCTCGGGCACCTCCAGGCGCTGCGGCGCACGCAGCTGCAGCACCAGCACGCCGCGCATGCGCACGGGTGCGGCCAGCGGCACATAGCGGGCCGGTGCGGCCGGCAGCGTGTCCGTGCCCTGGCCGGCCTGCTGGCCATGGTCCATGGCCCAGCGCGCGATGCTGTCGTCCATGGCGCAGGGGCCGCCGCCCGCGGGCCGCAGGCGCTCGTCGGCATCGGGCAGCAGCAGCCCGGCCTGGGCGTCGAACACGCCCGAGACCGTGCGCAGCGCGATCTCCACCACCTGCTCCTGCGTGAGCGCACCCGACAGGTCGCGCGCCAGCCGCGCCAGGGCGCCTGCGCGGCGCTCGCGCTCGGCCGCCACACGCGCCTCGTGGCGCAGCCGCGCCATGAGCTGGCCGCAGACCAGGGCCACGCCCAGCATCAGCACGAAGGTGAACAGGTACTGCGTGTCGTTGACATGGAAGGAGCCGCGCGGCGGCACGAAGAAGTAGTCGAAGCACAGTACCGACAGCAGCGCGGCCCAGGCACCCGGGCCCCGCCCCCAGCGCAGCGAGGACAGCACGACGATGAGCAGGAACAGCATGACCACGTTGGCCGGGTCGAAGACGCGCAGCAGCTGCTCGGCCAACGCCGTGGCGGCCAGGCAGGCCAGGGTGACGCCGGCATAGCCCTTCCACGGCAGCGGTGCGCGCCGCGGCAGCGCGGAAGTCGCGGCAGGAGCGGCCTCGGTCCGGGCCGCGCTGGAGCCGCCGGAGAGCACCAGCACATCGATATCGGGATGCAGGTGCGTGATGCGGTCGGGCAGGCTGCGCGTCCACCAGCGCCAGGGCGACCAGGCCGGGCGTGGCGGCTGGGCCAGCACCAGGCGGCTGGCGTTGCGCTCGCGCGCGAAGGCGACCAGGGCCTCGGCCACATCGGCGCCCGGCAGCGTGGCCGTCTCGGCGCCCAGGCGCGCGGCCAGGGCCAGGGTCTTGAGCACGGCGGCCTGCACGCTGCGCGGGCGGTGCTGGCGCTGGGGGGCGTCCACGTAGACCACCATCCAGTCCGCATCGAGCCGTCGCGCCATGCGCGCGACCTGGCGCACCAGCGCGTCGTCGCCCGCGCGGCCGGCCACCGCCACCAGCAGGCGCTCGCGCGCAGGCCAGACCGTGCCTATGGAGCGCTCGCGCCGGTAGTCGCGCATGTCCTCGTCCACGCGGTCGGCCGTGCGGCGCAGCGCCAGTTCGCGCAGCGCCAGCAGGTTGCCACGGCGAAAGAAATTGCGCGAGGCCCGCTCGGCCTGCTCCAGCATGTAGACCTTGCCGTCCTTCAACCGGCGCAGCAGCTCGTCGGGCGAGATGTCGACGACGATGACCTCGTCGGCATCGTCGAAGATCTGGTCGGGCACGGTCTCGCGCACCGTGATGCCCACGATGCCGCCCACCACGTCGTTCAGGCTTTCCAGGTGCTGGACATTGATCGTGGTCCAGACATCGATGCCTGCGTCCAGCAGCTCCTGCACGTCCTGCCAGCGCTTGGGATGGCGCGAACCCGGCGCATTGCTGTGCGCCAGTTCATCGAGCAGCAGCACGCGCGGACGCCGCGCGAGCGCCGCATCCAGGTCGAACTCGCGCAGCGTCCGCCCCTGGTGCGGCAGCTCGCGCAGCGGCAGTTGCTCCAGGCCATGCAGCTGCTGCGCCGTTTCCTTGCGGCCATGGGTTTCCACGAGTCCCACCAGAACCTCGCGGCCTCCCTGGCGTTCGCGCTGGGCGGCGGCCAGCATGGCGTAGGTCTTGCCCACGCCTGCATTCGATCCGAAGTAGATGCGCAGCTTGCCCCGCCCCTCCTGCGCCCGCTCATGGCGCAGGCGCGCGACCAGGGCGTCGGGATCGGGGCGCGGCAGACCGGGCGGCGCCGGCTCGGCAGAGGACGAAATGGGCATGGTTCTCAGCCTAGCACCAGAGCGTGCTCCCACACTAGAACGCCGCCGACAGCGACAGCACCCAGCCGCTGCGGCCCAGGCTTTGCATCTGGCCCGCCGCGTTGGCCGCGCGGTAGTAGCGCGTGTCGGCCGAGGTGCCGGCCCAGGCCAGCGTGGCCGTCCATGGGCCCCAGCTGCGGGCCAGCGAGACGCGCCAGTCGGCATACGACAGTTCGCTGTAGTTGCGCACCTGCGTGTGGCCGGCATGCAGGCCCAGCACGGCCCAGTCGCCCAGCGGATGCTGGTAGTTCAGGTCCAGATAGCTGCTGCCGCGTGAGCTGCCGCTGCCGGGAAGCGCCTCGGCAAAGGCCGTGGCCGCCGTGCTGTCGCGCAGCCCGAAGTAAGGCGTGAGCGCCAGCGACCATTTGGCGCTGAAGCCGCCGTGGCTGGCAGCCAGATAGGCCTCGGTGGTGTCGTAGCGCACACCGCCGCCGCCATCGCCCCGGGGCACGCGCGCGCCGGGGTAGTTGTAGTGCAGCAGGCCGATGTCGCCCGTCCAGCCCGCCGGCAATTCGGTGCGCCAGCCGCCGTACAGGTCCAGCTCCAGCGCGCGGCCGTCCAGATAGCTGTGGCGCGACACGCTGGAGCCGGACACGCCCAGGTAGGCGCCGCGCGGCAGCGACAGCTCCAGCCCGCCCTGCAGCGCAGGCCCCATCCAGCTTTGCGAGATGCCACGGAAACGGTAGTCGCTGAGCAGCGTCACGCTGCCGGTGAGGGCGTAGGCGGGTGCGGGCGATTCCTGGGCAGCGGCGCTGGCAGCGCTGACGGGGGAGGTCTCTGCCTGCGCATGGCAGGATGCGGCCGCCAGCGACAGCAGTGCGGCCAGAGGGAAACGGGGAACGGCACCAGCGGCCGCCATGGAGGGAACGGATTTCATCTTGGTTTTCTTGAAGAGAAGAGCAAAGCGGGGCCTGCCCGGGCGGGCAGGCGGGCCGCCCAGGGTCACGCCAGGTTCAGAGCCACCAGCAGCATGTCGATCAGCTTGATGCCGATGAAGGGAACGACCAGGCCACCCAGGCCGTAGATCAGCAGGTTGCGCCGCAGCAGGGCCGAGGCGCCGATGGCACGGTAGGGCACGCCGCGCAGGGCCAGCGGTATCAGCACGATGATGATCAGCGCGTTGAAGATCACGGCACTCAGGATGGCCGAGCCCGGGCTGGCCAGCCCCATGACGTTGAGCGCCGACAGCTGCGGATAGGTGCCCACGAAGGCGGCCGGGATGATGGCGAAGTACTTGGCCACGTCGTTGGCCACGCTGAAGGTGGTCAGCGCGCCGCGCGTCATCAGCATCTGCTTGCCGGTCTCCACGACCTCGATGAGCTTGGTCGGGTTGCTGTCCAGGTCCACCATGTTGCCGGCCTCCTTGGCCGCCTGGGTGCCGCTGTTCATGGCCACGGCCACGTCGGCCTGGGCCAGCGCGGGCGCGTCATTGGTGCCGTCGCCGGTCATGGCCACCAGGCGGCCTGCGGCCTGGTGTTCGCGGATCAGGCGCAGCTTGTCCTCGGGCGTGGCTTCGGCCAGGTAGTCGTCCACGCCGGCCTCGGCCGCAATGGCCGCCGCCGTGAGCGGGTTGTCGCCCGTGATCATCACGGTCTTGATGCCCATTCGGCGCAGCTCGGCAAAGCGCTCGCGTATGCCGTGCTTGACCACGTCCTTGAGCTCGATCACGCCCAGCACGCGGGCACCGTCGGCCACGACCAGCGGCGTGCTGCCGCGCCGCGACACATCCTCCACCACCTTGAGCATGGCGGGCGGGAACTGGCCGCCCAGGGATTCAACGTGGCGGCGCACGGCGTCGGCCGCGCCCTTGCGCAGGCTGCGCGTGGCGCCGTCCGGCTGGGGCATGTCCACGCCACTCATGCGCGTCTGGGCCGTGAAGGGCACGAAGACCGCATGCAGCGTGGCCAGGTCGCGCTCGCGCAGGCCATGCATCTCCTTGGCCAGCACGACCACGCTGCGGCCTTCAGGCGTCTCGTCGGCCAGCGAGGCCAGTTGCGCCGCATCCACCAGCTGCGCGGCCGTCACGCCGGGCGCGGGCAGGAACTCGCTGGCCTGGCGGTTGCCCAGCGTGATGGTGCCGGTCTTGTCCAGCAGCAGCACGTCCACGTCGCCGGCCGCCTCCACGGCGCGGCCCGAGGTGGCGATCACGTTGGCCTGCATCATGCGGCTCATGCCCGCCACGCCAATGGCCGACAGCAGGCCGCCGATGGTGGTCGGGATCAGGCACACCAGCAGGGCGATCAGCACCGTCAGTCCCACGACCTGGCCGCTGCCCGTCAGCTCCACCGCAAAGGACGAATAGGGCCGCAGCGTGACGATGACCAGCAGGAACAGCAGCGTCAGCCCGACCAGCAAAATGGTCAGCGCCAGCTCGTTGGGCGTCTTGTGGCGGCGGGCCGACTCCACCATGGAGATCATGCGGTCCAGGAAGGACTCGCCGGGATTGACGGTGATCTGCACCACCAGCCAGTCCGACAGCACGCGCGTGCCGCCCGTGACCGAAGAGAAGTCACCACCGGCCTCGCGGATCACGGGGGCCGATTCGCCGGTGATGGCGCTCTCGTCCACCGAGGCCACGCCCTCGATCACGGTGCCGTCCAGCGGCACGGTGTCGCCGGCCTCCACCAGCACCCACATGCCCGAACGCAGTTCTTCGGCACCCACGGGGTGCCAGCGGCTCTGGTAGTTGGCCTGCTCCAGCTTCTTGGCGACGGTGCTGCGCTTCATGCTGCGCAGGCTGGCGGCCTGGGCGCGGCTGCGCCCCTCGGCCAGCGCCTCCGCAAAGTTGGCGAACAGCACGGTGAACCACAGCCACAGCGCAATCGCCAGGATGAAGCCCGCAGGCGCTTCGCCTTCGCCCGCCAGGGCCTGGGCCCAGAGCAGGCTGGTGAAGATGGCGCCCAGGTAGACCACGAACATCACCGGGTTGCGCCATTGCGCGCTGGGTGCCAGCTTGCGGATGGAGTCACCCAGCGCCTGGCGCACCAGCGAAGGATCGAACAGGGACAAAGCAGTTTTGCGCGACATGGCTTACTCCTTGGCGGCATGGACTGCCGCAGGCTGCAGCGTCGCGGCCGAGAGATCGTCCAGCGCCAGGTTCAGCTGCAGCACGTTCACGCGCGGCTCGCCCAGCAGGCCCAGCACGCGCGGCTCCACCTGCTGGCGCAGCAGTTCCTGGACCTTGGCCACGGGCAACTGGCGCTCGCGGGCCACGCGCGGCAGTTGCAGCTCGGCATTGGCCACCGAGATGTGCGGGTCCAGGCCGGAGGCCGAGGCCGTCACGGCATCCACAGGCACGGCAGCATCTGCAGCCAGGCCATTGAGTTCGCGGTAGGCCGCCACGCGCGCCGCCACGGACTCCTTGAGCGCCGCATGGGTCGGCCCCTGGTTGGTGGCAGCCGACAGCGCAGCGTTGTAGGGCGCGGCCACCGTGGCATCGGCCTTGTCGGGATCGGGCGCCGTGGTGGCGCTGGGCCGGCCCTGGAAATAGCGCGGCGAGGCGAACTCCTGCCCGATCAGGGCCGAGCCCACGACCGAGCCTTGGCGCACGACCAGGCTGCCATTGGCGGCCTTGGGAAACGCGGCCTGGGCCACGAGCGTGGTGACCAGCGGGTACGCCAGGCCCGTGACCACGGCGACGAACAGCGCCGACCGCAGGCTGGGGCCGAACAGCGAGCGCAGCCCGCCAGGAACGGCCTGCGCTTGGGCTTGCGCATCAGCGCGCAGCACCGGCAAAGGGCCGGAAGTATGTGTTTGAACTTGCATCTCGAAACCTCCGCCGCACGGCCCTGCCAAGGCAGAACCGGCGGCCAAGAAAAAAACGGGCTCAGCTGGCTCAGGGATTCAGGGGTAGACCTGTCCTGACAGCATCTGCAGCTGCTCGACCACGGGCCCCAGGGCCAGCGAAGGCAGGAAGGTCAGCCCGCCGACCACGATCACCACGAAGACCAGCAGCCCCATGAACAGCGGCGTGGCCGTCGGGAAGGTGCCCGGCCCCGCAGGCACGGTGGGCTTTGCCGCCAGGCTGCCGGCCAGGGCCAGCATGGGCAGCAGCGTCAGATAGCGGCCCGCCAGCATGGCCAGGCCGATGGTGGTGTTGAAGAACGGCGTGTTCGCATTCAGGCCCGCAAAGGCCGAGCCGTTGTTGGCCGTGCCCGAGGCATAGGCATAGAGCACTTCCGAGAAGCCATGCGGCCCCCGGTTGGCCAGGCTGGCCAGCGTGTCGGGCCAGACCGCCGCCAGCGCCGTGAAGCCCAGGACGGAGATGGGGTGCGCCATCACGGCCAGCATCACCAGCTTGATCTCGCGCGCCTCGATCTTCTTGCCCAGGAACTCGGGCGTGCGGCCAATCATCATGCCGGCCAGGAAGACCGTGAGGATGGCGTACTGCAGCAGGTTGATCAGGCCCACGCCATCACCGCCGAACACGCAGTTGATCATCATCTGTGCCAGCGGCACCAGCCCGCCCAGCGGCGTCAGCGAGTCATGCATGGCATTGACCGAGCCCGTGGTGGCGGCCGTGGTCGTGGCCACGAACAGCGCCGTGTCGGCGATGCCAAAGCGCAGCTCCTTGCCCTCCATGTTGCCGCCCGGCTGGGTGGCGCTGATCTGCTGGTCGGCACCTGCGGCCGTGAGCAGCGGATTGCCGGCCTGCTCGGCCGTGAACACCAGCGCCAGAAAGCCCACGAACATCACCAGGCAGGCGCCGAACAGCACCCAGCCCTGGCGGCGGCGCAGCAGCATGGAGCCGAAGGCATAGGTCATGGCCGAGGGAATCAGCAGCATGCCCAGGATGTGGATGGCATTGGTCAGCGGCGTGGGGTTCTCGAACGGATGGGCCGCGTTCATGCCGAAGAAGCCGCCGCCGTTGGTGCCGATGTGCTTGATGCTCTCCAGGCTGGCCACGGGGCCCAGCAGGATCTGCTGGCGCGCGCCCTCCAGCGTTGTCGCCCAGACCTGGCCATCCAGCGCCTGCGGCACGCCCTGCCACACATAGACCAGGGCCACCACAAAACTGAGCGGCAGCATCACGCGCCACAGCACGCGAACATAGTCCACCCAGTAGTTGCCCAGGTCCGATGCACTGGAGCGCGCCAGGCCGCGGATGAAGCCCGCAGCCGCGACCACGCCCGTGATAGCACCCGCAAACATCATGAAGGTGATGGCCACCATCTGCGTGGCGTTGGACAGGCTGCTCTCGCCCGAATACGCCTGCCAGTTGGTATTGGTCACAAAGGACGCGGCCGTGTTGAAGGCCAGGTCCGGCGTCTGCGCCGCATTGCCCAGCGCATTCAGCGGCAGCCAGCCCTGCGCGCGCAGCAGCGCATAGCCCAGCAGCAGCATGGCGCCGTTGGACAGCAGCAGCGCCAGCCCGTAGCGCTGCCAGCCCATGCGCTCGGCCGGGTTCACGCCCAGGGCGCGAAAGCTCAGCCGCTCGATCCAGGCATGGTGCTCACTCGTGAAGCAGCGTGCCAGCCACTGCCCCATGGGCACGGCCAGCGCCGTCATCAACAGCAGCACCAGTGCATATTCCATCCAGGTCAACCACATGGCGGTCTCCTTTCAGGCAGTCAAATCCGGCCCAGCGCCGCCACGAAGGCCAGCAGGCCCCCGAAGCAGCCCAGGCTCAGGGCGATAAAGATCAGGTCTTGCATCTGTGCCACCTCAGAACTGCTCGGGCCGCAGCAATGCGTATCCCAGGTAGACAAACAGAGCCAGAGCGCCCAGGGCGCCCAGCCATCCGGTGATTTCGGTCAGGGTCATAGGAATTTCTCCCGCATCGGCGCCGCATGGCGGCACCTGTTGTTGCGATGGGGAAAACTCTAGGGCCGGGGCTGTCAAGGATGGGTTGAGATTGGCAGGAGCCGTATCAAGACGGCATCAAGAAGGTGAGCGGCTCCCCGCTGGCCGCACTGCCACTACCCAAGGACCTGAACGCATCGTCGACGGCCCATGAACAGCAGATACCTCTCCGCCACCGGCCCACCGACTTCCGCGGCCGTGCCCGCGCAGGCCCGTCTTGAAGGCTCCAACGAGCGCCGCGCCTTCCTGGCCAGCGCCGGCCTGCTCGTGCTGATCTATCTGGGATGGCTGCTGGTCTTCTGGCCCGGCGTACTGGGCGAGGACAGTTCGGCCATCCTCCAGGAAGTGGACAGGCCCGAGCACTTTCGCTCGGGCAAGAGCGTGTTCTGGTACTACTTCGTGCGCTGGACATATGGCGTCACCCACAGGGTAGAGGTGCCCGTTGCCATCCTGCTGTTGCTGTGCGCCCTCTTCTTTGCGCGCATGTTGGCCTGGTACTGGGCGCGCGGGCACCGCCTGCTGTACGCCGTGCTGCTGGTCTTCGTCTGCGCGGCGCCTCATATGGTCTATTTCATGGCCACGCTGTATCCAGACGCCGTCTTCGCCGTGGCCTCCTGCGCATTGCTGTTCGAGCTTT
Organism: Delftia sp. ASV31; assembly: GCF_016428765.1. Taxonomy (NCBI): domain Bacteria; kingdom Pseudomonadati; phylum Pseudomonadota; class Betaproteobacteria; order Burkholderiales; family Comamonadaceae; genus Delftia; species Delftia sp. ASV31. Next base: position 3,135 of record NZ_JAELTK010000094.1, on the reverse strand, counting down.
GGTGGATTTGCAGCCAGAAGCGACATAGCCGTGCCAGCCTGGCCCTCATCGCGCTGGCACTGCCGTTTGCGGTTTTTGTGCGCGCCAACGGCATCCTCTTTCTGGCACCAGCCGTGGTTGCGATCTTTCTGGTCCACCGCAAAAGCCGCTTGCCGCTGTGCGCCATCATCGGCCTGTGGTGTGCCCTGGCCTATGCGGGCACGCAGATGCACAAGCCCGCTGCGCAAAGCGCCACGGATTCACTCGTGCTCTTCGAAACGGTCAAGCTGCTGCAGCCCAGGGCCATGAACGACCTCTGGCAAAAGCAACCCCTCATGAACGACCCCTGGGTACTGCAGTCGCCCAAGCTGTCGGCACGCACTTTGGAAATCCTGGAAGGCCATGCTCCGCGCCAGCTCATGCTCGCCTACTCGGACCCGGCCTACTGGGATATGTTGGTGTTCCATCCCCAGGGCCCTCAGCTCTTCAGCCTGACCGAAGAACAGCGCAAGGAGCTGGCGCATGAATTCCTGCGCTACAACCTCTGGCACAACCTGCCCGATGTGACGGCCAGCCGCGTCAATGTGATTCTGTCGGCCGCGCTGGCCCAGGGCGGGTTTCCGGCGCTCGACTATGCCCGCTATGTGATCAAGCGCACCCAGGCGCAATCGCAAATGCGGATTTTCAGGCTGGATTCCGCAGAAACCGCGCTGCGCGGCCTGCTTCGCCAAAGTCATGCCTGGCGCTGGCTGCTGTGGACGCCCTGGCTGGGCTTCGCGCTGCTGGCCATGGTCCTGTGGCATGGCGTGCGCCAAAAGAACCTGCCAGCCTTGCTGATCAGCGTGCCAGCAGCCATTCACCTGATCGCCATTGCGGTCTTCGCTACTGCAGGCGAATATCGATACTTGCTGCCATTCTTCGCTCTCACGCCAGTTCTTTTGGCTGTACTCATATCTCGTCCCAGCATCTCCGGAGCAAATGCTGTAACAACCGCTTCGCCGAAGGCATTGGCGGATTCCTCCGACAACCCGCTTGCGACACACGCTCTGTAAAATGCGCCGGTTCGCCGCGGCCGCCAGCCGGTACGCGCGCCCTGCTATTTACCCATCTCCTGGACTCCCCCTTGACTTACGCCCTGGAAACCCGGCGCCGCCGGACTTTTGCCATCATTTCCCACCCCGACGCGGGCAAGACCACGCTGACCGAAAAGCTGCTGCTGTTCTCGGGCGCGATCCAGATCGCGGGCGCCGTCAAGGGCCGCAAGGCCAGCCGCCATGCCACCTCCGACTGGATGGAAATCGAAAAGCAGCGCGGCATCTCGGTGGCCAGCTCGGTCATGCAGATGAGCTACCGCGATCACGTGGTCAACCTGCTCGACACGCCCGGCCACAAGGACTTCTCGGAAGACACCTACCGCGTGCTCACGGCCGTGGACTCGGCGCTGATGGTCATCGACGCCGCCAACGGCGTGGAATCGCAGACCCGCCGCCTGATCGAGGTCTGCCGCCAGCGCGACACGCCCATCATCACCTTCGTCAACAAGATGGACCGCGAAGTGCGCGATCCGCTGGACATCCTCGACGAAGTCGAGCGCGAACTGGGCATGCCCTGCTGCCCCGTCACCTGGCCCGTGGGCCAGGGCCGGCAGTTCGGCGGCATCATCAACCTGCTCACCCAGACCATGACGGTGTTCCAGCCTGGCAGCGAACGCCGCCCGCAGGACTTCGAGGCCATCCCCCTGGCCGAGGCCGACAAGCTGCGCGCGCGCTTCGGCCAGTCCTTCGACGATGCGTTGGAAAGCATGGAACTGGCCCAGGGCGCCTCTGCCCCCTGGGATCACGAGGCCTTCCTGGCAGGCAAGCTCACACCGGTCTTCTTCGGCTCCGGCGTGAACAACTTCGGTGTCATGGAAGTGCTGGATGCCGTGGTCGACATGTCGCCCCCGCCCGGCCCCCGCAAAAGCTCGCTGCTGGTCAACAAGCAGCCTGTGGAAAAGATCATCCAGCCCGAGGACGAAGGCTTCTCCGGCGTGGTCTTCAAGGTCCAGGCCAACATGGATGCCAACCACCGCGACCGCATCGCCTTCGTGCGCGTGGCCTCGGGCAAGTACACACCCGGCATGAAGATGAAGGTCCAGCGCACGGCCAAGGAGCTGCGCCCCACCTCAGTCGTGACCTTCATGAGCCAGCGCCGCGAAGCCGTGGAGGAAGCCTATGCGGGCGACATCATCGGCTTCACCACGCACGGCGGCGTCCAGCTGGGCGACACCATCACTGACGGCACCAACCTGCAATTCACGGGCCTGCCCTTCTTCGCCCCGGAAATGTTCATGACCGTGGTGCTCAAGAACCCGCTGCGCACCAAGCAGCTGCAGCAGGGCCTGATGCAGCTGGGCGAGGAAGGCGCCATCCAGGTCTTCAAGCCCGAGGCTGGCGGCAACATGCTGCTGGGCGCCGTGGGCCAGCTGCAATTCGAAGTCGTCCAGCACCGCCTGAACGCCGAATACGACTGCGACATCCGCCTGGAAGGCTGCCAGTACACCGGCGCACGCTGGATCACGGCCGACACCCCGGCCGAGCTGCGCGAATTCGAGAACGCCTACCCGCTGCGCATGGCGCGCGATGCGGCCGATACGCTGGCCTATCTGTGCACGTCACCCTATGACGTGCGATTGGCGCAGGAGCGGTTTCCGAAGATCCATTTCCATCCGCTGCGCGAACATGCGGGGTTGGCTTTGCAGAGCAACTAAGCACAACAAGACGAAACCGAATTTTCAACACCATTATTCCAGATGCATAAAAACCAACTCGACAAAATAAGAATTCTTGCCGCATTGGTTGTTATCTTTTCGCATCATTATCCGCTTACCGGAATTCATGCGCCCGCTTGGCTAGAGAATCGTTGGCTCCACTGGAGCGTGACCGGTGGCGTTGGAGTCATGGTATTTTTCTGCATTAGCGGGTATTTGGTAACTTTGAGTTGGTACAGGGAACCAAAGTTCATACCATTTCTCTGGAAGCGTTTATTGCTGTCTCTTATACACATCTGACGCTGCCGACGAAATGCGAACAGTGTAGATCTCGGTGGTCGCGGTATCAGTATAAAGGGGTTGTGGGGGGGGGGGGGGGGGGGGGGGGGGGGGGGGGGGGGGGGGGG
>NZ_JAELTK010000093.1:0-21577 GCF_016428765.1 Delftia sp. ASV31 | reverse complement strand
GTCCTGCGCCGAAGCCAGCAGCTGTTCCACGGCCAGGGCCACGGACAGCAGTCGCCGGTCCTGCCCGCCGAGGCCGGCCAGGCTCAGGCCCACGGGCGCCTCGCCTGCGCGGTGGCAGGGCAGGGAGATGGCGCAGCCGTCGAGGAAGTTGATCAGCGTGGGGTTGCGCAGGATCAGGCCGTTGGCGCCGAAGTAGGCCTCGTCGCTCTGCGTGAGGTCGGCGATCTTCGGGGCGACCACGGGCACGGTGGGCATGACGATCAGGTCATGGTCGGCCATCTGGGCGCTGACGGCGGCAATCCACTGCCTGCGGCGTGCCAGCAGGTCGATGTAGTCGGCCGCGCTGATGTCCTTGCCGCGCAGGATGCGCGTGCCCACGCGCGGGTCGTACTCGGACAGGCGCGTGGCGATGTGGTGGCGGTGCCAGGCCCAGGCCTCGGCGGCCGTGAAGCCGCCCTTGGAATTGATGTCGGCCAGCTCGCCGAAGGGCGCGACCACGGCATGGGTGATGTGGGCGCCCGCCTGCGACAGCAGGGACAGGGCGCGCTCCCAGGCGGCGGCCACGGTGGCGTCCATGCCGTCCAGCACCACGTTGGTGGGTGCCAGCAGGCGCAGGCCCTGCAGCGGCGCGGCATGCAGCTCGCCCAGCGGTTCGCCGCTGAGGATGGCGTCCAGCGTGGCGCAGCAGCGCACGCTGGGCGCCAGCGGGCCGATGGAGTCCAGGTTGGCCGACAGCGGCAGCACGCCCTCCATGCTCACGCGGCGCGCCGTGGGCTTGAAGCCCGTGAGCCCGCACAGCGCCGAAGGAATGCGCACCGAGCCGCCCGTGTCCGAGCCGATGGCCGCCATGGCCATGCCGTCGGTGACCGAGATGGCCGCGCCCGAGGACGAGCCTCCCGGGATGCGGCCGCCGCCCTCGTCACGCTGCCAGGGATTGCGCGGCGTGCCGTAGTGCGGGTTGATGCCCAGGCCCGAGTAGGCGAACTCGGTCATGTTGGTCGTGCCCACGATGACGGCACCGGCCTGGCGCAGGCGCTGCACCACTTCGGCCGTGCGCTGCGCGGGCGGTGCGTCGGCCAGCAGGCGCGAGCCGCCCAGCGTGGGAAAGCCGGCGATGTCGAACAGGTCCTTGACCGAGACCGGCAGGCCCTCGATGGGCGAGCGCGCCAGGCCGGCCGCACGCAGCACGTCGCTGGCACGGGCCTCGGCCAGGGCCGCGCCCTGGAACACGCGCGTGAACACCTTGGGGCCTTCCCCCGACATGGTGCGGGCCAGGGCCTGCTCGGTCAGCTGCACCGAGGTGGTTTCGCCGCCATGCAGGCGCTGTGATGCCAGTTCCAGGCTGGGCAGGGGGAGGGCTTGGGTCATGTGGGAAGTCCTGTGGGTGAAGGCGGGCGTGGGCGGATCGGAGTCGGGGCTCAGGCCACGACGTCCAGCAGTTCGCTGCGGTAGCTGTGGCGGATGGAACGCTGGCTGCGGGGATCGTACAGCTCCATGGAGAACTGCGTCGAGGGGCGGATGCCACCGATGGCGCCCACCGTGCCGCAGGTCATGCCGCAGCCTGCGGGCAGCAGATCCTTGCCGCCCGTGAAGCCTGCGATCAGGTCCTGGGGCGTGCGCAGGCTGGCCAGCGTGCCTTCCTGGTAGAGCACCTCGCGGCCGTTTTCCACGATCCACGAGCGCACGACCAGCTCATCCCAGTGGCCGGCCACGTCGGCAAAGCGCCAGGCCTGGGTGGCCACGGGCTTGACGCAGGCCTGCTTGGAAAAGGCCACGCTGTAGGCCTCGAGCTTGCGGTCCGTGTGGTCGGAGGCCAGGCTCACGAACATCTCGCCTTCGTGCGTGAACACGAAGACCTCGACCTCGCCCGAGGAGTCCGGGCCCAGCACCTGCAGCGCGCTGCGCTGGCTCAGCTGGTTGCTGGAGATGCGGTAGTACAGCGGCACGGCGCTGGGGCGCGGGATGCCGATGGCGGCCAACTCCTCGATGTGGTGCTCGATGGCCTCGCGGTCGCGGCCGGCCCAGCCGGCGACGATCAGGGTGTCGAATTCAGGGGCGAAGGTCTGGCCCTCGGGGGTGGTGAACTGCAGTTGCATGGCAGGCGATCCAGGGAAAAGGCGGGGCCGCAGGCCCCGGTGGGAAAGAGGAGGGGGCAGTGGCGCGCGCTGTGCCGCGCGCAGGCATCACTGCTTCTTGACGAAGAGCACGACCAGGAAGGCGGCCATGAATTCCAGCGCGGCCACGAAGTACAGGCCCGATGACAGCGACCCCGTGCTGGTCTTGAGCGCGCCGATCATGTAGGGCGCCACGAAGCCGGCCAGGTTGCCGATGGAGTTGATCAGCGCAATGCCGCCGGCCGCCGCCGTGCCGGCCAGGAAGGCGGCAGGAATCGACCAGAACACGGGAAAGGCCGCGAGGATGCCGATGGAGGCCAGCGTCAGCGCGCACAGGGCGAGCACGGCGTTGTGCAGGAACAGGCCCGTGAGGATCAGGCCCGCCGCCGCGATCAGCGCGGACAGGGCGCAGTGCATGCGGCGCTCGCCGGTCTTGTCCGAATGCATGCCGTTCCAGACCATGGCCAGGGTGCCGGCCAGGAAGGGAATGGCCGAGATCAGGCCGATCTGCAGCGTGTTCTGGATGCCGATCTCCTTGATGATGGACGGCGACCAGAAGGCAATGGTGGCGTTGCCGCTGACGATGCAGAAATACACGGCAGCGCACAGCCACACGCGGTAGTTGCGGCAGGCGTCCAGGAAGGACACATGCTTGTGGCCGCCCTGGTTCTCTGCCTCCACGGCGGCTGTCACGGCGCGCTGCTCGGCCGGGCTCAGCCACCTGGCGTTGGCGGGCTTCTCGGGCAGGTACAGCAGCACGAAGAAGCCGGCGATCACCGAGGGAATGCCTTCCAGGATGAACAGCCACTGCCAGTTGGACAGATGGCCCACGCCCTGCATGCCGTTCATGATGGCGCCCGCAATCGGGCCGCCCACGGCGCCTGCAATGGCGAACGAGGTCATGAACAGGCCGTTGACGCGCGCCCGGTGGCGGGCCGGGAACCAGTAGGTCAGGTACAGCACCACGCCGGGGAAGAAGCCGGCCTCCACCACGCCCAAGATGAAGCGCAGCACGTAGAACATGGTGGGCGTGGTCACATAGGCCATGGCCATGGAGGCCGCGCCCCACAGGATGGTGATGCGCGCCAGCGTCTTGCGTGCGCCGATCTTCTCCAGCAGCAGGTTGCTGGGCACTTCGAACAGAAAGTAGCCGATGAAGAAGATGCCGGCACCCAGGCCGTAGATGGCCTCGCTGAACTGCAGGTCGTCCAGCATCTGCAGCTTGGCGAAGCCGACGTTGACGCGGTCTATCCACGCCAGGATGAAGAGCAGCACCAGAAAGGGAATCAGGCGCCAGGCGATCTTGCGGTAGGTGGCGTCCATGTCGGGCGGCGATGCCTGGCCGGCGCCGTGGGCGGGGGAATGTGCGGCGGATGCCGGACTGCTCATGGGGTGTCTCCTGTCTTCGACGGTGCAGCGGGCACACGGACCGGGGCGGGGCCCGTGTGTCTCAGGGGCTTCAGGCGCTGGCGGGTCTGCAGTGAGACTGGCCGGGCGTCTGGAGCTGTTCCTGTGGCGGCAGTATCGAAAGGCGGGACAGGGCTGTCCAACAAGAAATTATGAGCAGGCCTGAATGCAAATTCTTATGGGCAGAGCTGGTGCGGGCGCCGCACCGGCATGCGGCATGCGTGCACCATTTGCGCTCGGGAAAACCCTGATTTTTTCAGGCGGTGGCGGCGGCACGCGGTGCGCGCAAAGGCTGCTTCCACAGCTCGGCCAGCAGCAGGCCGCCAATGGTCAGCACGCCGCCCACGGCGTGGTAGGCCGCCAGGGGCTCACCCAATGCCATGAAGGCGATCACGGCCGTGAAGATGGGTACCAGGTTGAAGAACATGCTGGAGCGGCCCGGCCCGATGCGCGCCACCGACATCATCCACAGCAGCGGCGCGGCGATGGAGGCCATGATGCCCGCAAAGCCCACCAGCGGCAGGTTGGTCGCGTTCAGCCCCGTGCGCGGCGCCATCAGGAACAGCGGCAGCTGCGCGATCACGGCCACCAGGATCTGCAGGTACAGCAGTTGCACCGTGGCCAGGCGCGGCATGGGCCAGCGCTTGAGCAGGATGTTGTAGACCGCATAGGCCAGCATGGCCACGAACATCAGCGCATCGCCGCCATTGAGGCCCTGGGTGAGCAAGGTGGCAGGCTGCCCCGAAGACACCACCAGGGCCACGCCCGCAATCGCCAGCACGCAGCCCAGCACGGCGCCCCGGCTCAGCGCCTGGCCCAGCATGGCGGTGGACAGGCCCAGCACCATCATGGGCGTGAGCGAACCGATCAGGCCCATGTGCGTGGCCGATGTCATATGGGCCGCGTAATAGGCCAGGCTCTGGTAGATCACCATGCCCAGCATCCCCAGCACGATGAGGCGCGGCAGCAGCGGCCGGATGTCGGCGCGCTGGCGCCAGATGGACGGCAGCAGGAACGGCGTGAACAGCACGGCCGCCACCAGCCAGCGGTAGAAACCGATCTCGGCCGCGCCGATGCTGTCGGCCGCCATCTTGCTGACCACGGTATTGACCGACCAGATGAGCACGGCGATCAAAGGGAAAAGGTAAGACCCCATTGGAAGACTCCTAAGACTGATCCTATGATCGTTCTGTCCGACTTGGAGTGCATCCCTGGTTTCGGACAATCGATAGCGCAACCCGGACCATCCGCCATGCCCCGTCCCAGCAAACCCATGCACATCCAGAACGTCGAGGATGTGCCGGGCGAGTACTACTTCCGCTACGACGAATTCGGCGCCGACACCGAGGTGCCGCCGCACAGCCACAGCTGGGGACACCTGAACTACACGCCCCACGGCAGCATGTGCATGGACACGGCAGGCCAGCACTGGGTCTCGCCGCCGCAGTACGGCGTCTGGGTGCCGCCCGGCGTGGTGCACAGCTGCCACGTGGCGCACGCCGTGGTCTACCGCTCGGTCTACCTGGCGCCTGCGCTGTGCAGGGAGCTGCCGGCGCAGCCGTGCTCCATGCGCATCGGCGCCATCGTCAAGGCCATCCTGGCCGACTTTGCCGTGCGCGACGTGCACATTCCCGCCACCGACGCCGACCTGCGCCTGGCCCGTGTGCTCTACGACCAGTTGCGGGCCGTTCCCGTGGAGCCCGGCTATCTGCCGGCCGCCGAACACCCGGCCCTGGTCGAAGTGCTGACCCGCATGCGCGCTGCGCCCGAGGACCACCGCAGCCTGGCCCAATGGGCCGCCAGCGTGCACATGACCGAGCGCACCCTGGCGCGCCACTGCCAGCGCGAGCTGGGCATGGGCCTGGGCGAATGGCGCCAGCGCATGCGCTACCTGCTGGCCATCGATGCGCTGGAGGCCGGCCTGAGCGTGCAGCAGATCGCCTATGACCTGGGCTACAGCACGCCCTCGGCCTTCATCGCCATGTTCCAGCGCGAGGCCGGCACCTCACCTGAACAATTCCGCCGCGAGTTCTGCATGCCGCCGTGAGGCTGTTGCGCCATCTGCCAGCAGCCCGGCCCAAGCCGCGAGATAATGCCGCCCGTGAAGCACGCCAGACCGCCGCTGGTGCAATCGTGGAAACACGGCACTGGAGGAACGTCCGGACTGCACAGGGCAGCGTAGCAGCTAACGGCTGTCCACCGTGAGGTGAGGATCAGAGCAACAGAGACGAGTCGGGGACATGTGCCGCCAACTTGGTGTTCTATGGGGTGCCAGCGCAAGCTGGCGACGGATGGCGCAAGCCAGACGCCCAGGCGAAAGCCTGGGCCCCATAGCCACCCGGGGACGCGGAACGCGTCCCCGGGTGAAACGGGCAATCTCTACGCGCAGCAATACCAAGTAGGCACACGTTGACGGGGCCCCCGGAGTGTGCGGGTAGGTAGCACCGAGCCGGGCGGCGACGCCCGGCCCAGATTAATGGCGGTCACATGCGGGCAACCGCGTGCACAGAATCCGGCTTATCGGCGCGCTTCACACTTTCTTTCATGCCCCGCCACCGGCGGGGCATTTTCATGGGCGGTTCAGAACTGGTATTTGGCCGTCAGCAGCAGCCTGCGCGGCACGCCGAAATAGTTGCCGCCGTTGTTCGTGCCCAGGGTCTCGAAATAGCGGCGGTCGAACAGGTTGCTGACGTTCATCTGCAGGTCCAGCTGCCGGTTCACCCGATAGCCGATGACCAGGTCGGCCACGGCATAGGCGGACTGGCGGATTGCATAGCCCTCGGCGCTGGTCAGCGACTCGGACGTGGTGCGGCTCTGGTAGCGCAGGCCGCCGCCCACGCGCCATGCGCCCAGCTCGCCGCCCAGGTGGTACATGGCCGACAGCTTGAGCTGGTGGCGCGGCGTGTAGCTGGCATAGGGCGCGCCCTTGGCGCCTTCGGTGCTGTCGCTGGTGATCTCGGCCTGGGTGAAGGTATAGCCAAGGCCGGCGTTCAGGCGCGGCAGGATCTCGCCGCTGATGTCCACGTCCAGCCCCTTGCTCTTGACCTTGCCCACCGAGCGGTAGCAATTGGTCTTCACCGTGCAGGTGTTGAGGTCCGCGATGGCCTGGGGCAGGTTGTCCTGCGTGGTGTTGAACACGGCAACGGCCAGGTTCACGCGCTCGTCCAGGTAGCTGCCCTTGAGGCCCAGCTCGAAGTTGCGGCCCTCCACCGGCGCCAGCATGCTGCCCGAGACATCCAGAAAATCCTGCGGCCGGAAGATGCTGGTGTAGCTGGCATAGGCCGAGTAGGTCTTGCTGATGTCATAGGTCAGCGCCGCATAGGGCGTGGCATGGGCTTTCTCGCTGAATTCGCGCTCCCGGCTCCAGCTGCCCTGGCGCTGGATGTTGGTGAAGTCGTACCAGTCCAGGCGCGCGCCGGCGATCAGGTTCAGTGGCTCGGCCAGCAGGAAGCGGCCCGTGGCGTAGGCCGAGGTCAGCGTGGTCTTCTGGCGGCGCGTCCACAGGTCTTCGGCCAGCAGGCCGGAGCGGTCCAGCGAGTCGGGGTTCCAGGTATAGGGATCGACGCCATTGGCGATCAGCCATTCCCCCGTGGGCGACAGGTAGCTGTAGCCCTGGTCGCTCCAGCGGATGGTGCGGCGGCTGACGCCGAAGGCCAGGTCATGCTCGCGGCCGAACAGGCGCACGGGGCCCTGGGCCGAGGCATCGAGGCTGAGCTGGCGCTTGTCGTAGTCGTAGAGGCCGCCGGCCACGTCGTAGCGCGTGCGGCCCTGGTCGTCCAGGCCGCCCGAGACCAGGTAGGCGCCGTCCAGCGCGGACTTGGCCTGCAGGGCGCGCGCGGCCAGCCTGGCCTTCCAGCCGTTGTCGAAGCGGTGCTCCAGGTCGGCGAACAGGCTGACCTCCTTCTTGTCCCATTTGCTCCAGGAGGGCGAGAAACGCCTGGATCGCGCAATGTCGAGGAAGGAGCCATCGAAGCCCATGGGCACGCCCATCCATTGCGAGCCGGGGTTGTCTTCGTTCACATAGGAGCCGCCCACGCTCAGCGTGGTGTCGCGCCCCAGGTCGAACTCGGCGGTGCCGTACAGCAGCTGGCGGCGGCTGCTGTAGCCATCAATGAAGTGGTCACGCGACTGGGCCGAGGCCACCACACGCCCGCGCGCCGAGCTGTCCTCGTTGAGGGCACCGCCCACATCGACCTCGCCCACGGCCTGGTTCCAGCTGCCGCCGCGCAGGGTGACCGAGCGCTGGGTGGTGCGCGGCGCGCGCTTGCGCACGAAGTTGATGGTGCCCGAAGGGTCGCCCACGCCCGTCATCAGGCCCGTGGGGCCGCGCACCACTTCCACGTGGTCGTACATGGCCATGGTGTCGTAGGTGGAGGTGTCGGTTTCATACGAGACGGGCACGCCGTCCTGCAGGAAGGAGCCGATCACGAACCCGCGCGAGAAATAGCGCGCCCGGTCGTCGCTCCAGCGGTTGATGGTGATGCCGGTGGCGCTGTTGGCCACGTCGTCGATGGACAGCATGCCCTGGTCGTCCATCTTCTGGCGCGTGACCACGGTGAGGGACTGGGGCGTCTCGCGGATGGACAGCGGCAGCTTGGTCGAGGTGCTCATCAGCCCCGTGGTGTAGGAGCCCGAGCCCTCGGTGGTCGTGGTCTCGCCCACGGCGGAGACCGTGACTTCGGGCAGGGCCACGGTGCCGGCGGGCTTTTCCACCACCAGCGTGTCCTGGCTCACATGGCCTTCCAGCCCGCTGCCGCGCAGCAGCCGGGCCACGGCGGCGGCGGTGCTCAGGCGCCCTTCCACGGCGGGCGCACGGCGGCCCTGCACCAGTTCAGGCGCGGCCAGCAGCTGCAGGCCAGCCTGGCGGGCCAGTTGGGCCAGCGCCTGGTCCAGCGGCTGGGCGGGAATGTGGAAGTCGGTGCTGGCGGCCGTGACCGGCGCCGCCTGGGCCAGCGCGGCTGGAGACAGCTGCAGGGCCAGCAGCGCGATGCCCGCGGCAACGGCATGGTGGCGGGCAAGGCGGCAGGCAAGGCGGGAAGGCTTGGAGGGGAATGAAGACATGGAAGGTCCCGTGGCGGATCTGGGCAATGGCGATTCCCGGGCTGCGAATGCGTCGCGTTCCCGGGTCCTCATGCCTATACGAACGGGCGCAGACATTCCCTCACGCCTGGTGCGCATGCGCCGTGCATACCGGGGCCATGGGCGCATCAGCGCATCAGCTGCGGCGGCGGATGACCAGGGTGCGCCCGGTTCCCGGGCCCTGCTCCTTTTCCTGCACCTCTTCCTGCACGCTCACCGGCAAGGTGCGCGGCAGCATGCGCAGCCAGCCCTGGGCTGCCGCAATGCGCACGCGCCCCAGCACGGGCAGGGCGGCGGCGTCGGGCTCCACGCGCAGTGGCTGCAGGCTGTAGCGCTCCAGGCGCCGGACCACCTCGGCCAGCGGCGTGTTCTGGAAGTCCAGCCAGCCTTCGCGCCAGGCGGCCACAGCCGCAACCGTTTGCACGGCGGCCGTCTGGCCTGGCGCCAGGCGCAGCATCTGGCCTGCGCCCAGTGCATGCCGGGCGCCGCTGCCGTCGCGCACCTGCACGCGGCCCGCATCGACGGCGACCAGCACCGCATCGTCCTCCAGCGCCACCTCGAAGCGCGTGCCCAGCACGGTGACCTGTACGTCCGCCGCCTGGACCACGAAGGGCCGTTCCGTGTCGCGCGCCACGGCGAAGAAGGCGCTGCCGGCCAGCAGCCGCACCTGGCGGCGCGTGGCGTAGAAATCCACCTCGGCACGGCTGGCGGCGTCCAGCGTCAAGCTGCTGCCGTCGGGCAGGGGCTGGTTCAGCAGGCGGCCGGTGGCCGTGGCCAGCCGCACCTGGTACTGCGGCATCCACTGGCGCCAGGCCAGCCAGATTGCCGGGCTGCCGACACCCAGGCCCGCCATCCCCAGCAGGGTGGACAGGGCGCGGCGGCGGCCCGTGCGTGGTGCGGGTGCGGCAATGTCTCCGCGCCAGCGGCGCAGCGAGGCTTCCACGCTGTCCATGGCGCGCATGACCTCGCGTTCCACGGTTTTGACCGAGACGCCGTGGCGCTCGGCCAGCTCGGCATGCGAGGCGCCCTCGATGCGGTCGGCCAGGAAGATGTCGCGGCAGCGCGCGGGCAGCTGCGCCAGGGCGCCTTCGACCCCGGCCAGGGCCTGGCGGTAGGAATGGGTGTCGGCCACATCGGGGCTGAGGGGGGAGGGCGGCTCGCCTTCCCTCGCGCTGGTGTCAAAGCGCTCGGCCGTGCGCTGGCCATGGCGCAGGTGGTCGATGGCGATGTTCTCCATCACCGCGTAGAGATAGGCGCGGCTGGCGCCTGGCGGACTGTCCGGCGCGGCGGGCGCATCGCTTTCGCCGCGCTGGCGTTCGGCCAGGCGTATCCAGGCGTCATGCACCAGGTCACGCGCGGCCTGCGGGCCGGCGCGGCGCGCCACGAAGCGCACCAGCTCGTGGTAGCTGTCCTGGAAGTTGCTCAGCAGGGAAGAAGAGGAAGAGGCGGGCGCAGGCATGCGGGAGGCCCGAAGGCAGCACGGGAATCCCGCATTCTATGAAATGATTCTCATTTGCCGAATGTGCTGCCCGCCGCGCACCCGGCAATGCCGGCCTAGAACCGCTCCCAGGGCATCAGGTAGCGCCACTGGCCTTCGGGCACCTTGGCCAGAGAGAGGCGGCCAATGCGCAGGCGGCGCAGGCTGACCACGCGCAGGCCCACTTCGGTGCACATGGCGTCGATCTCGTCGGGGGCGATGCCCTTGAGCGCAAAGCGCAGGTGGTTCTCGTTCTGCCAGCTCACGCGGCAGGGCGGCAGCTGGCGCTTGCCGATCGGCAGGCCGGCCTTCATCAGCTCCAGGCCGTCCTCGTGGATCTGGCCCTCGACGCCGACGATGCATTCCTGCTCCAGCCACATGCCTTCCTCGCCCAGCTTGCGCGCCACGCGCTTGTCCTGGGTGTAGACGATGAGGCCGCTGGCCGGCAGCGGCAGGGGCAAAAAGGACTCGAGGTTCTTGAAGTGCTGGGCCAGCACCAGCAGCGGCATGGGCGTGTCCACCTGGGCCATGCTGGCTTCGCCCAGCAGGGAGTGGGCGCTGCGCACCCGGCCATAGGGCCGGCCCTGGGTATAGCCCGCAGGCTTGTTCATCAGCAGGGTGACGGGCGGCACGGCCTCGGGCTGGGCGCCGCTGCGCAGCGTGACCTGCTGCTCGGGGCGCACGCGCGTCTCGGGCAGTTGCACGACCTTGCCGTCCACCTGGACGTTGCCGGCGGTGATATGCAGTTCGGCCTCGCGGCGCGAGCATTGTTCCTGTTCGGCCAGGCGCTTGGCCAGGCGAACGCTTTCAGATTCAGACATGCGCGCAGCTTAACCAGATACCAGGCCCCGCGCGCGTCGTCGGTCATTGCCGCTCATTGCCGCCCGCACAGCGCACGGATGCGCTCCACATGCGCCAGCAGCGAGCGCTCGGCAATCGGCCACAGCTGGGGCGGGGCGTCGTCATAGGCCAGCCGCACCCAGTCCTGCACGCTGCCGTCGGGCTGTTTTTGCATGGCGGCCAGCACCTTGGCCTCGCGCGCCAGCCGGTGGGCCTTGAGCTTGGCGATCGCCTGGCGCGCAAAGCCCAGCACATAGCCATGGGCCGGCAGGATGAAGCGCACATCGTGCGCGGCGCACAGCGCGTCGAGCCTGTCCAGCGAATCGATGTAGTCGCGCATGTTGCCGTCAGGCGGATCGATGATGGTGGTGCTGCCATTGAGGATGTGGTCGCCGCTGAACAGCAGGGCGTCTTCCTCCAGCACAAAGCACACATGGTTGGCCGCATGGCCGGGCGTGAACACGGCCTGCAGGGTGTGGGTGGTGCCAGTTTGCGCATCCTGCAGCACGATGCGCTGGCCGTCGGTCAGTGCGTAGTCGGGGGTGAAGCGGCTGGCCGGCCGGGCCGTGGGCGCCGAGGGCAGGCCGCCAATGGCGGGCCTGGGCCTGCCGGCCTGCACGGCCAGCGCCTGCAGCAGCGCGGCGCCCGGCGAGTGGTCGGCATGGGAATGCGTGCACAGGATGTGGCGTATGTCGCCGCCCGCCGCATCGAACAGGCGCTGCACATGGGCGGCGTCGGCCGGGCCGGGGTCGATGGCTGCGTAGCCGGTGGCGGCATCGCCCACCAGATAGCTGTTGGTGCCGGGGCCGGTCATCACGCCGGGGTTGGGTGCCGTCAGGCGCAGCAGGTTCTTGCGCAGTGGCACGGCGCGCTCGCTCTGCCAGTCCAGCGTGTGCAGGATCTGGCCGTCCGGGCAGACCATTTCCAGCTCGCCGAAGGGGGCCTCGTCCTCCATGTGGCGAGCTTCCTTGCCATTGAGAAAGCCGGTGCGCGGGCAGCACTGCCACAGCGGCTGCTCGCCTTGCAGGGCGGCGAACACGGCATCGGTGCCCGCGAAGCGGCTGAGCCGGTCCAGCGTGCGGATGGTGGGGAAGATCATGGGAAAGCTGCCCGCGCGGTGGCGCTCCAGCGCTTCCTGCGGGCGCACCCAGATGGGCTCGAACTGTTCCGACCCGTCGGCGTCGGGTTCCTGGCCTTCGGGCATGCGCGCCACGAAGAAGGGCACATCGAAGCGCCGGGGCTGGTCGCGGTCGGCCGTCCAGTGGGCCAGGTACCACAGCGCATCCACAGCCAGGCGCAGGCCGCGTGCCTCGCACTGGGGCACCAGCGGCGCCTTGCGGTCCAGCGTGGCCAGTTCGGCGGCAGATACCGGCCGGCCCTGGGCGTCGTGGGCCAGCAAAATGCCCAGTTCCTCGAAGGTCTCGCGCAGGCCGGCGATGGCCTGGGTGATGCGCAGTGCGTCGCCGGCCTGGGCGGGGCGGGTGCTGGCGCAGGCATGGGCGGCCTCGGCCGCGTCCTGGGCCTCGATGCCGCCTCCTGGGAAGACGTAGGCGCTGGGCACGAAGCTGGCCTTGGGCGAGCGCCGCGTCATCAGCACCTCCAGCCCCTGGCCATCGGCGCGGTCGCGCAGCAGCAGGACGGTGGAGGCCTTGAGCGTGTCTACGGGCTGGCGCTGGGGGTGCAGGAGCTGGCTGGGGCGGGTCATGGGGGCATTATGCGGATTGGCCCGCCCGCCGCTGTTGCGCAAGAGACGCAAGTACTGCTGCGGGGCATGGCCCCGGATTGCGCCATGAGGCTGCCGTGCAGGGGATAATCGCCGGATGCAGATCCGCTTTACCAAGATGCAGGGCGCTGGCAACGATTTCGTGGTCCTCGACGAAACCGCCGGCCCGCTGGGCCTGAGCGCAGCCCAGTACCGCTTCCTCGCCCATCGCCAATTCGGTGTGGGCGCCGACCAGATCCTCACGGTGCGGCCCTCGCCCGCCGAAGGCATCGATTTCGAATATGTGATCCACAACGCCGACGGCGGCGAGGTCGAGCAGTGCGGCAACGGCGCGCGCTGCTTTGCGCGCTATGTGCACGACAAGGGCCTGACCGGCAAGTCCGTCATCCGCGTGCAGACGCTGGCCGGCCTCATCGCCCCCGAGCTGCATGCCGATGGCCGCGTCACCGTGGACATGGGCCAGCCCGTGCTGGAGCCCTCCCTGGTGCCCTTCAATGGTGCAGACCTTGTGCCCCGCCCGCTGGGTGCGGCGCAGCAATGGCCCCTGCAGCTGGGCGACGAGGCCACGGTCTGGATCGCCCCCGTTTCCATGGGCAACCCGCATGCGGTGCAACTGGTGGACGATGTGGACCATGCCCCCGTGGCCACCTGGGGCCCGCTGATCGAGCGCCATGCGCGCTTTCCCCAGCGCGTCAATGCGGGATTCATGCAGATCGTCGATCGCGGCCAGATCCGGCTGCGTGTTTACGAGCGCGGTGCCGGCGAGACGCTGGCCTGCGGCACGGGCGCCTGCGCGGCCGTGGTGGCCGGCATTCGCTGGGGGCTGCTCGACGCGCGCGTCGATGTGCACACCCGCGGTGGCCGGCTGACCATCGAGTGGGACGGCGGCGCAGTGCGCATGACCGGCCCCGCAGAGTTTGTTTTTGAAGGACAGATCGAGGTTCCCGACCAGCCATGAACAGCACTACCGATATCGCCGTCACCGAAGAGACGATTGCCGACTACCTGCTGAACCATCCGGAATTCTTCGAGCGCCACGCCGAGATGCTCGCGCGTGTGCAGCTGGTCAGCAGCCACAGCCCGCGCACCGTCAGCCTGCAGGAACGCCAGGCCGAGATGCTGCGCGAGAAGATCAAGGGCCTGGAGCACCGCATCATGGACATGATGCGCCACAGCAGCGAGAACGCCTCCATCGGCGACAAGCTGCATGCCTGGAGCTGTGCACTGGCCAAGGTCCAGGACCTGCGCGAGCTGCCCCACGCGCTCACGGCCAGCCTGCAGCATGTCTTCGAGGTGCCCCAGGTGGCCCTGCGCCTGTGGAACGTCTCCGGCGCCCAGACCAGCAGCATCTACACCATGGGCGTCAGCGAGGACGCCAAGTCCTTCGCGGCGTCGCTGACCATGCCGTTTTGCGGCCCCAACATGGGCTTCGAGCCCGGCGGCTGGCTGGTCGATCCCGATGCGGCCCAGTCCCTGGCCCTGCTCACGCTGCATGACGGGGACAGCATCAACCCGGCCAATGCCTTCGGCATGCTGGTGCTGGGGTCTCCCGATCCGCTGCGCTTCGAGGCCACCATGGGCACGGAATTCCTCTCGCGCATCTCGGCCCTGGCCAGCGCGGCCCTGTCGCGCATGCGGCCCGTGCCGCTGACCCTGGCGCGCGGCTGACCGGCTGAAAGCCCATGCCGGGAGCATCGGACAGGGACGGGCTCCCGGAAGGCGATCTTCCGGCAGAGGATCTGGGGGCAGAGAACCTGGCGATGCTCCCCGCCGCCGTCCATGCCTATCTCGAGCATGTGCGCGTGCAAAAGCGCCTGGCCGACCGCACCTGCGCACTCTATGCGCTGGACATGGCCCGGCTTTGCACCATGGCCCGCGACGCCGGCCAGGAGCTGCTGGCGCTGCAGCCCGCCCACATCCGCCGCTTCGTGGCCCAGATGCATTCCCGGGGCCGCAGCCCGCGCGGCATTGCGCTCATCCTGTCGGGCTGGCGCAGCTTCTTCCGCTGGGCAGCCCAGCAATCGCTGGTGCCCTTCAATCCCGTCGAGGGCGTGCGCGGTCCCAAGGCCCCCAAACCCCTGCCCAAGGCATTGGGCGTGGATGACGCCGTGCAGCTGGCCGCCTTCAGCAACGCCGACGCCGACCCCTGGATCGAGGCACGTGACGCCGCCATCACCGAACTGCTCTACAGCTGCGGCCTGCGCGTGGGCGAGCTGGTGGGCCTGGACGTGGCGCCCGGCCAGGACACGCAGCGCCAGGGCCGTGGCTGGATAGATTTGCAGGCCGCCGACGCCCACGTGCAGGGCAAGGGCGGCAAGCGGCGCACCGTGCCCGTGGGCGCGGCCGCGCTGCAGGCGCTGCAGCGCTGGCTGGCCTTGCGGGACACGGGCCTGACTGGCGCGGCGGCCCGGGCGGCGCGGCAGGAGCCGGCGCTGTTCATTGGCCGGCGCGGCGAACGCCTGGGCGCGCAGTCGGTCTGGGCGCGGCTGCGCCAGCGCGGCCAGCAGGCCGGCCTGTCGGCCGGTGTCCATCCCCATGTGCTGCGGCATTCGTTTGCCAGCCACATGCTGCAGTCCAGCGGCGACCTGCGCGCCGTGCAGGAATTGCTGGGCCACGCCAGCATCTCGACCACGCAGATCTACACGCGCCTGGATTTCCAGCATCTGGCCCAGGCCTACGAGAGCGCCCACCCACGCGCGCGGCGCCAGAGTGGGGGCGGCAGCGACAGTGGCGATGGCGATGGCAATGGAGATAACGATGAAAAGGGCAGCCTCCGATAAAAAAGGCCAAGCCCTCTGGCAAAACGGCACTTGACAGGCTCGCTAAACTTATTCGGAACGTCTTTTCGACAAGGCCCGTCCGTGGTGGATGGGCCTTGCCGCTTCCCCTTGCTGAATTTTCTGAAAGCAATCCCATGGCACTGATTCCCGTCACCATCCTCACCGGCTTCCTGGGCTCGGGCAAGACCACGCTGCTCAAGCGCGTGCTCAGCGAATCCCACGGCATGAAGATCGCCGTGATCGAGAACGAGTTCGGCGAAGAGAACATCGACACCGACATCCTCAGGACGGAGTCCAAGGAGCAGATCCTGCAGATGAGCAACGGCTGCATCTGCTGCACCATCCGCGAAGACCTGCGCGAAACCCTGCAGCTGCTGGCCGCCAAGCGCCGCAAGGGCCTGGTGGAGTTCGACCGCATCGTGATCGAGACCACGGGCCTGGCCGATCCCGGTCCCGTCGCCCAGACCTTCTTCATGGACGACGAGATCGCCGAGACCTATCTGATCGACTCCATCCTCACCCTGGTCGATGCCAAGCACGCCAACCAGCAGCTGGACGACCGCCAGGAGGCGCGCCGCCAGGTGGGCTTTGCCGACCAGCTGTTCCTGTCCAAGACCGACCTGGTCAGCGAGGACGAGAAGAACGCGCTCATCCACCGCCTCAAGCACATGAACCCGCGCGCGCCCATCCGTGCCGTGCATTTCGGCGAAGTGCCCCTGAACGAGGTCTTCGACCTGCGCGGCTTCAACCTCAATGCCAAGCTGGACATCGATCCCGACTTCCTCAAGGAAGACGACCACGACCACGGACATGACCATGGCCACAAGCATGAGCATGACGAGCACTGCGGCCACGACCATGGCCATGAGCACGACGAGAACTGCGGGCACGACCACGCCCATGACCACGAGCATGGCGAGCACTGCAAGCATCCGCACCACCATCACCACGATGACGACGTCAAGAGCTTCGTCTACCGTGCCGACCGTGCCTTTGACCCTGCCCGCCTGGAGGACTTCCTGGGCGCCATCGTCAACATCTACGGCCCGCGCATGCTGCGCTACAAGGGCGTGCTGAACATGCAGGGCACGGAGCGCAAGGTCATTTTCCAGGGCGTGCACCAGCTCATGGGCAGCGACCTGGGACCGCAGTGGGCCGAGGGCGAAAAGCGCCAGAGCAAGATGGTCTTCATTGGCATCGACCTGCCCCAGGACATCTTCCTGCAGGGCCTGGAGCAGTGCCTGGTCTGAGTTTTTTGTGAACCTTTGTGGGCAATCGGATGGCTTTTTGCTGACATCTGAATGACACAGGGGCCGCCCGCATGCGTGGGCGGCCCCTTTGCATTCCTGTGGGGTATGTGCAACGGCTTGCGCTCCTGTAGAGCATCGATACAATCGCGCCCCTGAAGAGAGCCCCCAAGCCCAATGGACTGCCCCGCAGGGGTCGCCCATACCGTGAGGAGACAGCAAGTGAGCGCCGAATCCAGCAAGAAGCCGTCAGTGGCCGCACCGGCCCCGGCTGCAAGCCAGAAGGCCGCGGTCCGCACTGCGGTCGGCGTTGCCGACCTGGTGTCCCTTGCTGACCGCAAAAGGGCTCTTTGCACGCACGGCCGCCGCACGGCCTGGATTGCCGCACCCCGCCGCACGGGGAAGCCGGCAGGTTCCGCAACTGCGGCGATCGGCTGTCCTACACGGCATTCGACCCGGGCGCCCCGATTGACAGTACCATCCATGGCCCCGTCCGAAGCCCTCGGCGCGGACTAAGTTAGCGAAACCAACACTATGCCTACCACTACGCAAACGCCTTCGTCGGGATCGACGAAACGAGACCCCAAGCTGGCCAATGCCTGGAAGACCAAGTCGGTGGAAGAACTGACGGATGCCGAAGTGCTGGCCATGTCGGATGACGAATACATGAATGAGAAGCAGATGGCGTTCTTCCGCCTCAAGCTGCTCACTCTCAAGCACGACATGCACACCAACGCGGGTGAGACGGCAGAGAACCTGCGCGAGGACACCGTGGTGGTTCCCGATCCGGCCGACCGCGCCACCATCGAGGAAGAGCATGCGCTGGAACTGCGCACGCGCGACCGCGAACGCAAGCTGCTCAAGAAGATCGAGCAATCCATTGCACGCATCGACGCAGGCGACTACGGCTACTGCGACGAGACCGGCGAGCCCATCGGCGTGGGCCGCCTGCTGGCCCGCCCCACGGCCACGCTGTCGCTGGAAGCCCAGCAGCGCCGTGAGCTCAAGCAGAAGATGTATGGGGATTGAGTTGCAGCAACGGCCTGCAGGCCGTCGGTGCTAATCTGACTCGCCATGGCAAAAGAAGAGAGCAGCAAATCGGGGGGGTTGTTGTCCAAGGTGGTGCGCTTTGTGCGCCACCCTACGGTCAATTGGTCCGACCTCGACGGCCTGGACGGGGAGCAGGAAAGCCAGTACAGCAAGCAGGCGCTCAAGGAAATGATCGAGCGCAAGCGCCGCAACGATTTCGTGCGCAAGCGCGAGTTCGACCAGCTGCGCCGCCTGCGCCAGGCCGAGCTGCAACAGGCCTCCAGGCCGGGCACCGCACCGGTCGGTGTGCCCGGCCCCGCCGCGCAGGGCTCGCAATTTCTCAGCAGCCTGCTGAGCTCCAAATCCTCCGGTGAACGCGCCGTCACGCTCAAGAAGATCGACGAGATCGAGGCCCAGATGTCCCAGCAATGGTGGCGGGGCAAGCAGGCGGCCGATGCAACCACCATTCCCATGGCGCTGCCTGCGGGCGGCAACCCCGCTCCGGCCTCGTTTCGCAAGCAGCCGCCGCCGTCTGGGCAGATTCCCATGCTCAGCGACGTGGTGCCGCCGGCCATTGCCTCGGCCGGCGACGTGGCTGCCTTTGCCACCACCCTACCCATGAGCCTGGCACCTGCGCCGCAGGTGCCCTCCGTCTCGACGGCTCCCATCATTGACCCCATGCCCATGGCCCGCCCCCTGCGGCCATTGGAGGGGGCGACCGATTTCCTGCCGGCCTTCGCGGCCACCGAGGTCTCTCCGCCGCAGCCCATGGACATGGTGCCGCCCTGCTTCGTGGTGTTCGAGCACGATCCCGACCTGGAAGAGCCGGCCATCCTCTTTGCCAATGGCGATGTGGATGGCGCCGAGCAGGGCATGCTGGAGCTGATCGACCGGCGCGATGTTCCCGCGCAGCTGCCGGTCTGGCTGGCCTTGCTGGACCTGTACCGTGCGGCCGACCGCCCGCTGCAGTTCGACAAGGCGGGCATCGAATTCGCAGCGCGCTTCGGCCGCTCAGCTCCCCAATGGTTTGCGATGCCGCAACAGCGCACCGCCCCCGTGGTGTCCATGCCGGGCGCAGCGGCCGGGCGTGGCTGGCGCTGGAGCGCACCTGCACAGATCACGCCGAGTGCCGTGACGGCGTTGAAGGCCTCCCAGGCCAAGGCTTCCAGCCCCTGGAGCCTGGACTGGGCTGCCGTGGCCGGCATCGACGATGCGGCGGCCACGCCCCTGGAGGCGCTGCTGCAGCAATGGGCGGGCTCGCAGGGCGTGTTCGTGCTGCTCAATGCGGACCGGCTGCTGGCGCTGCTGGGCACGCTGGCTCCCTCGGGCGATTCCAGCGTGGATACGCTGTGGTGGCGGTTGCGCATGGCGGTGCTGCGTTTGATGAACCGGCAGGATGATTTCGAGCTGGTGGCGCTGGACTACTGCGTCACCTATGAGGTCTCGCCTCCCTCGTGGGTGGACCCGGTCTGCCAGTGCCTGACGCAAGCCATCGAAACCGAGGGCGCGGATGCGCCCCTGCAGGCAGGCATTGCTGCCACGGCGGACGCCGTGCGATTTGCGCTGGCCGGCACCATCGAAGGCGATGCCTCCACCTGGCTGGACCCGGTGCAGGAGGGGGCCAGCCTGGGCGAGCCCGTGTTCATCGACTGCACCCAACTGGTGCGCATGGACTTTGCGGCGGCCGGCTCCGTGCTCAACTGGGCTGCCCACATGCAGTCGCTGGGCCATGTGCTGCAGTTCGGCCAGCTGCACCAGCTGGTGGCGGTGTTCTTCAATGTGATCGGCATCCAGGAGCACGCGCAGGTCACTCCACGGCGGGACTGATCCTGCCGCGCGGCGGCTGCGCCACACCCCTTGCGGCAGGACGGCGCGCCCGCCGCGAAGAGCGCGTGGGCATTCTTTGAGCAGACCCTTGAGAAGGCCGCCTTCGCCCTCATCTGGCACCGCTATGGAACAGTATCACGGCACCACCATCATCAGCGTGCGCCGGCAGACCCCCGAAGGCGTGCAGGTCGCCATCGGTGGCGATGGCCAGGTCACATTGGGCAACATCGTCGTCAAGGGCACGGCGCGCAAGGTGCGCAAGCTCTACCACGGCAAGGTGCTTGCCGGCTTTGCCGGCGCCACGGCAGACGCCTTCACGCTGTTCGAGCGCTTCGAGGCCAAGCTGGAAAAGCACCAGGGCCACCTGACGCGCGCAGCCATCGAGCTGACCAAGGACTGGCGCACCGACCGCGTGCTGCGCCGTCTGGAGGCCATGCTGGCCGTGGCCGACGCATCGGCCTCGCTGATCATCACCGGCAACGGCGACGTGCTGGAGCCCGAGCAGGGCATCGTGTCCATCGGCTCGGGCGGCGCCTACGCGCACTCTGCGGCCAAGGCGCTGCTGACCAATACCGAGCTGTCGGCCGAGGAGATCGTGCGCAAGTCGCTGGCCATTGCCGGCGAGCTGTGCATCTACACCAACATGCACCACACGGTCGAGACGCTCTGACACCCGCGCGGCGCCGGCTTGCCCAGCAGGCCGGCGATCGAAACGCACGGCATTGAAACCCACAGTCGCCAGCGGCCAGGCAACGGGGCTGGCGGCGCAATGCATCGAATACACACCATGTCCTCTGCCATGACCCCCCAGGAGATCGTCTCCGAACTGGACCGCCACATCGTCGGCCAGGCTGGCGCCAAGCGCGCCGTGGCCATCGCGCTGCGCAACCGCTGGCGCCGCCAGAACGTGGCCGACGGCCTGCGCCAGGAGATCACGCCCAAGAACATCCTCATGATCGGTCCCACAGGCGTGGGCAAGACCGAGATCGCGCGCCGCCTGGCGCGGCTGGCCGACGCCCCTTTCATCAAGGTCGAGGCCACCAAGTTCACCGAAGTGGGCTACGTGGGCAAGGACGTGGATGCCATCATCCGCGACCTGGCCGAGGTGGCCGTCAAGCAGACGCGCGAGGCCGACATGAAGAAGCTGCGCCTGCGCGCCGAAGACGCGGCCGAGGACCGCATCCTCGACGTGCTCGTGCCCCAGGCCCGCAGCGGCGAGGTGGCCGCCGACAACACGGCACGCCAGGTTTTCCGCAAGAAGCTGCGCGAGGGCCAGCTCGACGACAAGGAAATCGAGATCGATGTCGCCGACGCGCCGCCCCAGGTGCAGATCATGGGTCCCCAGGGCATGGAAGAGATGGCCGAGCAGCTGCGCGGCATGTTCAGCCACATGGGCCAGGAAAAGCGCAAGACGCGCAAGCTGCGCATTGCCGAGGCCATGAAGCTGCTGACCGACGAGGAAGCGGCAAAACTGGTCAACGAGGAAGACGTGCGCACCCGCGCCATCGCCAACGCCGAGCAAAACGGCATCGTCTTCATCGACGAGATCGACAAGGTGGCCACGCGCCAGGAAACCAGCGGCTCCGACATCTCGCGCCAGGGCGTGCAGCGCGACCTGCTGCCCCTGGTCGAAGGCACCAGCGTCTCCACCAAGTACGGCGTGGTCAAGACCGACCACATCCTGTTCATCGCCTCGGGCGCCTTCCACCTGTCCAAGCCCAGCGACCTCATCCCCGAGCTGCAGGGGCGCTTCCCGATCCGCGTGGAGCTGGACTCGCTGTCGGTCCAGGACTTCGAGGCCATCCTCACCCAGACCCATGCCTCCCTGGTCAAGCAGTACCAGGCGCTGCTGGCCACCGAAGGCGTCACGCTGGAATTCACGCCCGAAGGCATCACCCGGCTCGCCGGCATCGCCTTCGATGTCAACGAGCGCACCGAGAACATCGGCGCCCGCCGCCTGTCCACCGTGCTCGAGCGCCTGCTGGACGAGGTCAGCTTCGACGCGGCCAATCTGTCGGGCCAGACCATCTCCATCGACGCGGCCTACGTGGACC
>NZ_JAELTK010000092.1:0-21693 GCF_016428765.1 Delftia sp. ASV31 | reverse complement strand
CCCCCCCCCCCCCCCCCCCCCCCCCCCCCCCCCCCCCCCCCCCCCCCCCCCCCCTTTTAGATGTGTATAAGAGACAGTTATCTCGGCAAAGACGATTTCACCTCGCTTGCACCTCCTCCAATAGGTAGCCATATCGTTCTGGAAGAAGATGAAATTTGTGCCGACGATGAAAATTCCTCAATCAGGGTCTATCGATTGAATTACGGAGGCTGGGGCTACGAGATGGATGTTTTCAGGCAAGACAAGAGCTGCGATTTGACCATGCGTGGCGAACTGCCTGGAGATTTCGGCAAGAATCCGCACGGCATCAAATTTCATCTGTTTGAAGTCATGTGATTTTTGTCCCGACCATGCACACCATCCCTGAACTCGCCAGCCACCAATCCTGGCAATCCACCCTACCCTCCCGCCGCGCAGAGATTGCCCAAGCCATTCTGGAGGGGCTGCCGCGCGGCTTCGAGTTCGCCAAACCATTCGTCTCTACAGAGCCTGCTGAGGGCGCAGCATGGGAGGTTCCCTGCTTTTACGATGCGCAGCATGAGTCAACGCTGACCCTGGTCCTGGGCGGCGATTTCACCTACGGGGCAACGGCGCAGCGGTTGGATAAGCTGCGCGATTCGATCCCTGCGGAGGACTGGTCCTTGATTGCGCCGGTGATCCATGCAGCGCAGGAGGCGGGTCCCGTGCATGTGCCCGCATTTCTGATGGGCCGCTTTCCCACGTTCGAGTGGGTGATTGAAGAGCATGTGGAGCTGTGCGATGGGCTGGAGCGGCCTGATTTCTCCAGCGAGGACGGGCCGTTTCCCGCCTATGTCACGCAAGAGGAAGCGCAGCGCTTTTTGGCCGCCACGGGCTATCGCCTGCCTTGGGACCATGAGTGGGAGTACGTTGCGAAGGCAGGCACGGAGCGGCTGTATGTGTGCGGGGACGCGGTTCCCCAGCGCGATCTGTCCGGGGATGTGTGCCTGACGCAGTTTGGCGATGGTCGGCTCAACCGCGCGGCCGCCAATCCCTGGGGAATGGTGGCGTTGGCCGTGGCCACGTTCACCCGGCTGCAGGCCAGCCCGCACGAGTGGCGCATCCGTGGTGGTGCGGCGGCGTTCTATCCGTTTCAGCATCGCATGCAGCAGGCCATGCTGCTGACGGAGCTTCAGCTGCCGCTGGCCAACATGCCCGGGCAGATGGCGGGTCTGCGTCTGTGCCTCGATGTGCCAGCCATATAAGGGCATATAGGGCCATATGGGGTCAATCCGTGCACAGCCGTTGTTGTGGCGCTCCTGGCACAGCAATGTTCTGGTGGCGTCATTTTTCGGCTTTAGGATGGCGGGCCATGCGCAATTCCCACCCCCTTTGGACGGCAGCAGCCCTGGGCCTGGCAGCGGCCCTAGGTAGCGGCCCGGCTTACGCGGCTCGCCCCATGATCACGGACGATGCCCGCATCGTCGATGCCAAGTCCTGCCAGCTGGAAAGCTGGGTCAAGTCCAAAAAGGACAGCACGGAGTTCTGGGCGCAGCCGGCCTGCAATTTCACGGGCAATCTGGAGCTGACGCTGGGCGCGGCACGCACGCGAGAGGACGGCAGCAGCCGGACCACGGATGTGGTGATCCAGGGCAAGACCCTGTTCAAGGAACTGCAGCCCAATGGCTGGGGCTGGGGCCTGGCCGTGGGCAATGCCCGGCATCCGAATGACGAGGGCCAGGGCCGGGGAGATTTGTACGCCTATGTGCCCGTCACGTTCTCGCTGCGCGATGACCGGCTGTTCTTCCACACCAACGTGGGCTGGCTGCGCACGGCGCAGACGCATCGCAACCTCATGACCTGGGGCCTGGCCACCGAGGCCCAATTGAGCCAGAGCACTTGGCTGATTGCCGAGACATTCGGCCAGAACCAGGGCAAGCCCTTCTACCAGATGGGCCTGCGCTACTGGCTGGTGCCTGGACATGTGCAGATCGATGCCACCTACGGCAATCGCGCAGGCAGCAGCACGCAGGAGCGGTGGTTTTCCATCGGCCTGCGGCTGCTGTCTTCTCCGTTCCTGCCTTGAGTCCTTTCCAGCTTGCGCCCTGCCCCCGGCCCGCTCACAGCGCACCGAACCGCCTGAGCACCATGAAGGCCGCCATGGCCAGCACGCCCAGCATCACAGAGAGCTGATTGGCGCAGGCCAGATTGCCGTCCAGCACGTTGTTGTAGATGGCCAGTGACAGGGTTTCCGTCCGGCCGATGATGTTGCCGCCCAGCATGAGCGACAGGCCGACCTCGCCCAACGCACGGCCCCCCGACAGGATCAGGCCGGCCGCAATGCCGCGCCGGGCCAGCGGCAGCTCGATGCGCCAGAACACCGACCAGGGGCGGTGCCCCAGCATGGCCGCCGCCTCCAGCAGGCGTGGCGAAGTGCCTGCAAAGGCGGCCTGCGTGGGCTTGACCATGAGCGGCAACCCGGCAATGAAGGCCGCAATGACCAGGCCCGTTTGCGAAAACACGATGTCGGGCCGCAGCACGGCCGGCAGCATCTGGATCACAAGCCCTTGCCGGCCCAGCAGCACCAGCAGGCCATAACCCAGCACGATGGGCGGAAACACCAGCGGCAGGCTGACCAGTGCATCGACCAGCTGGCGCCCCGCAAACCGGCGCCGCGCCAGCAGCCAGCCCAGGCCTGCACCCACCAGCAATTGCAGCATCAGGCTCCAGCCAATGACATGCGCAGTCAGGGCCAGCGGCGCCTGGGCGCAAACGGAGGCAGTCATGGACTGTCAGTTGCCAGCAGGGATTGGGTGGCCCATCAAAGGCCGTGCCGCTCCAGCACCTGGCGGGCCTGCGGCGTGGCGATGAAGTCCAGCAGCGCCTGCAGTTGCGGCGATGAGGCGCGGCCCTTGAGCACGGCCAGGCTCAGTTCAATGGGCGGATGGCAGCTGGCCGCCACCGGCACGCTGGCGCCCACGCGGTCTTTGAGGGCCAGGGCCTCGGTCTTGTTGACAAAGCCTGCGTCTACCTCGCCGGTGGTCACATAGGCGCTGACCTGGGGCACCGTGGCCACTTCGACCAGGCGTTCGCCCAGCGTCTGCGCCAGGCCCAGGCGCTCCAGGCAGATGCGCGCCGCGTTTCCATATACGGCCTTGCTGCGGTCGGCGATGGCAATGCGCTTGAATTCGGGCCTGGCCAGGTCCTGCACGCTTTCCAGGCGCTGGCCGCGCGCTGCCACCAGCACCAGCTGGCCCTGGCCCAGCGTGATGTAGCGCTCGGCCAGTTGCATGGGCTCGACAAAGGCGCGGTCGCCAATCAGCACGGCGATCTCGGGGTTCTGGCGGGCCTGGGTCTCGATCTGCTTCATGTTGCCAAAGCTGGCCTCGGCGCGAATGCCCGTGGCCTGGCTGAAGGCCTGCAGCAGTTCCAGCACGGGCTTGCGGTAGCCGGCGCCAGCGGCCAGCAGCAGGCCTTCATCGGCATGGGCCAGGCTGGCCGAGCCAGCCAACAACAGCGCCAGGAGCGGCGCCAGGCCGCGGGACAGAATGCGTTTGAACATGGATTTCCTCCTCTAGAACGCGGCGTTGAAGCCCACGCTCCTCTCTTTACGAAATATTTAATCGTATACGACGAATCCCGCACCCACCCATGTGTTCCTACTGCAGCGCCCATAAAAAAGCCTCCATGCATGAGGCATGGAGGCCGGCAGGCATGGCTGCCTGCGTCTCAGGCCAAGGTGTCTGGCCGCAGCGCTTACTTGTTGGGCTTGGCCGCAGGGCCGGCAGCGATGGGCGCCACACCTTCGGGCTTGACGTAGGTGACCGAGGTCACGTAGTGCACACCGTCGTATTTTTCTGCGCCGTTTGGGCCGGTGCGCTCGCCGCCGCTGCGCTCGTCGTGCGTGGCTTCGGCCACGTAGGTGCCCTTCCAGGGCATGTCGAACTGCACCAGGCCCTGCTCGTCGGCATGGGCTTCCTTGCTCCAGCCCGATTGCACGGTCAGCACGACCTTGGCCTTGGGCAGGGGCTGGCCCTTGTAGATGACCTTGAACTCGCCGGCCTTGCCCGAGGGCACCACATCCAGCGTGAGGCGCGGGGCCTGGGCGGCAAAGCCGGTGATCAGGCGCGCAGCCGGGTGGTACCAGTTGCGCAGTTCCTGCTCGCCCTTCTTGCTGGTGTACAGCGGATACCCGGCATCCTCGGCCACGATGCTGTCGCCCTGGCCGGCCTTGAAGGGCAGCGCAAAGCCGGTGCCGGTCTTGCGGCCATCGGCCGCCTTCTCGCCCTGGGCAGACACCAGGGTGGCCACGGGCTTGCCGAATTTGTCGAGCAGGCCCGGCGATGTCTCGCGCAGGTTGTCGCCAAACTCGCCAAAGCGGATCACGGCGGTTTCGCCGGCCGGCTGTTCCAGCCAGATCTGGTGGGCCTGGCTGGCGCCGCTGGCGGCCAGGAGTGCGGAGACAAGAATCCAGTGTTTCTTCATTGCAGCTTCCTCAAAGGACAAAAAAACAGCCATCGGCGCCATAACGGGCCGACGGCATGAACGTGCTTGGGGAGTGGGGTGCGGCCGCATGGCGCCGCATTGGTTATTGAATGCGAATGGTTTGCATTCTATGCGCATTGCACACCGCCCCGGCGCAGTTCACCAGGTGGCTGCAATGGGGTCCGGCCCAGCGCTCAGGCGGCATCCTCGATGCGCACCGGCTCGCCCGTGAAGGCCAGCGCCTCGGCAGCCTGCTCCCAAGGGCTCCGGTCAGCCGCCCAGGCCGGGCGCAGCACAAAGCCCTCGCCTTCCGCATGCGTGGTGCTGGCCGCGGGCGGCAGCGGCAGGCCCATGCGCTCATGCGCCTGGGCCACCAGGGTGCGGGCGTAGATTTCCGCAGCCATGCTGCGCAGGCGCGGCTTGTAGACCTTGCCCACGTTGGTGGTGGGCAGCGCATCGATGATGCGCACATAGCGCGGGCGCGCGGGCGCTTCGTCCACGCCGGCTGCGGCAAAGGCCAGCAGTTCGGTCTCATCGGCCTGGGCGCTGGGCTGGAGCGCGACAAAGGCCACAGGCACCTCGCCCGCATAGGCATCGGGCGCGCCCACGGCGGCGCAGGCCTTGACGGCGGGATGGCGCTCCAGCGCCTGCTCTATCACCTGCGGATCGATGTTGTGGCCGCTGCGGATGATCACGTCCTTGGAACGCCCGCGCAGCCGCAGCAGGCCATCGTCGCCGACCGAGCCCAGGTCGCCCGTGATCAGCCAGCCGTCATCGGTGAGGTAGCTGGACGGCGCAATGCCGCCCAGGTAGCCGGAAAACAGGTTGGGCGACTGGAACACCACCATGCCGGTTTCGCCGGGCGCGGCTTCCTGGCCCGATGGCCTGCCGTCCGGCCCCATGCGGCGCACGGCCAGACGCGCAAACGGCAGGCGCAGGCCCACATGGCCCGCCGCCGCGTGCAGGCCGGGCGGCGTGATGGTGGAGATGCCCGTCATCTCGGTCATGCCCAGGCTCTCGTGCACATGGAAGCCGCTGTGCGCCTTGAAGCGCGCCGCCACCTCGGGCGACAGCGGCGCGGCACCTGTGCGGAAGTAGCGGATGGAGGACACATCGGCCCCCTGCAGCGGCACCTCCACCAGCGCGGCCAGCACCGTGGGCACGGCCGACATCAGCGTGGGCTTCCACTGTGCCGCCATGCGCCAGAAGCCGGCAATCACGGCCTTGTTGCGAAACAGACCGGTGGTCGGAATGATGACGTGGGCTCCGGCCGAAAAGCAGGCCAGCGAGCCCGGCAGCACGCCCGCCACATGGAACAGCGGGTAGCCGTTGATGGTGCGGTCGGCCGTGTTCAGGCCCTGCATCTGCACGCTGGCCCAGGCGGTGTAGACCTGGGCGCCATGCGTTTGCACGGCAATCTTGGGCGCACCCGTGGTGCCCCCGGTATGGAAGTAGGCCGCCACGTCGCCGGCCTGGGGCTGGCGCCCGCTCACCAGCCGGTCGGAGGGCTGGGCGGCCAGGGCGGCATGCAGATCGCTGGCGGGCCAGCGCTGTCCATCCCCCTGGAGAGCCCGGCCTTCGTGCGAGACCCAGAGCACATGCGCCAGGTCCGCATCCAGCGACGCCACCTTGTCCCGGATGCCGGCATCGTCCTCGTCCGCCCAGGCGATCAGAAAGCGCGCGCCCGTGGTCCGCATCAGGGCAGAGATCTTCTCGGCACTCAGCAGCGGATTGATGGGCTGCACAATGCCCGCCGCCTCACCGCCCCACAGCGCAAAGTGGTACTCCATGCAGCCGGGCAGCAGGATGGCCACCGTGTCGCTGGCGCCCATGCCCAGCGCATGCAGGGCGTTGGCCGTCTGGTGGATATTGCCCAGCAGTTCGGCATAGCTCAGATGCCGGGCATCATCCACGCTGCCGGCCTGGGGCAGAAAGCTCAGCGCCCTGCCCTGGCCGTGCTCACGCGCGGAGTTGCAAAAGAGGTCGTAGACCGTTTGCGCCGTGATCAGCCCGGCCATGGGCTGGCTTTCGATGGCCTCCACATCGGCCAGGGAACGCACGGCCCGCAGGGGCCGGAACATGGATTGCGCAGGGATAGGACTCATGGCCATGGATTCACTCCGCGCCCAGGCCGTTGGTGCGCACCACCTCGCCCCAGCGCGTGTAGTCGCTGCGGATCAGGGCCTCGGTGTCCTGGGGGTTGAGGTAGGCGGCCGTCACGCCGATCTTCTCGAAACGGTCGCGCACCTCGTCGGTGGCCAGCAACTGGCGCGAGGTGGCGCTGAGCTTGTCGATGATGGCGCGCGGCGTGTCCCTGGGTGCCACCAAGCCGCCCCAGGACGATGCCTCATAGCCGCCAAAGCCCTGCTCGGCCATGGTCTGCACGCCGTCCAGCGCCTTCACGCGCTGCGGCGTGCCCACCGCCAACGCCCTCAGCCGGCCACTGCGGATATGGGGCAGCGCAGACACCATGTCCGCATAGATCACCGGCACCACGCCACCCAGCGTGTCGTTCATGGCGGGCGCACTGCCCTTGTAGGCCACGTGCTGCATGGTGTGCAGCTTGGCGGATTTCATCAGTTCCATGCTCAGGTGGCCCGAGCTGCCCGCCCCGGAGCTGGTGTAGTCCAGCGTGGCGGGCTGCGCCTTGGCGTACTGGAACAGCGATTTGAGGTCCGTCACCTTGGGCAGCGACTGCGCATTGACCGCAATCACATTGGGCAGGTCATAGATCTTGGTGACCGGGGCGAAATCCGTGGCCGGGTGGAACTTGACGTTCTTGAAGAAATGCGGCGCCATGATGGTGGGCGTGACCATCATCATCAGCGTGTAGCCGTCAGGCGCTGCTGTGCGGAACTGGCCTGCCGCCACCGCGCCCGATGCGCCGGGCTTGTTCTCTATCACCACGGGCTGGCCCAGCTGGCGCGCCAGCGCCTCGGCGTAGACGCGCGCCGCGCCATCGGTGGGTCCGCCCGGCGGGAAGGGAACGACCAGGCGAATCGGCCTGTCGGGCCAGGCGCCGGTATCGGTATTGGCCTGCGCCGCGCTGCACAGCGATGCGAACGCAGCCACGCCGATGGCGCCCAGCGCCATGCCCTTGGCCAACGCCTGTCTTTTTGTGATGCCTGCCATCTTGTCTCCTTGAATGTTTATGTGTTCTGGCTGGCCCATTCTGCCCAGCGCACCCTCTTTGACAATGGCGGCGGCGGTTGACATCATGTCAAACAATATTGACACCCCCTTGGACCGCAACGCATGGATCTCCTGGCATTCAACATCCTTGTCCAGATCATCGAACACGGAAACCTGAGCCAGGCGGCAAAGTTCTTGAACATGTCGCGGGCCAACGTGAGCTACCACCTGGCCCGGCTGGAGAAGTCCCTGGGCGCGTCGCTGCTGCGCAGAACGCCCCAGGGCGTGGAGGCCACCGAGGTCGGCCAGCGCATCTATCGCCATGCGCGCAACATCCTCAACGAGACCGAGCTGGTGCGCGAGCTGGCCCAAAGCAGCACGGACGACATCTCGGGAAAGATCGGGCTGAGCGTGCCCACCGGCTACGGCCACCTGGTCATGGCGCCGTGGCTGATCGAGTTCAAGCGCGCCCATCCGCAGGTGGTGCTGGACATCCGCCTGGAAAACTTCATCGACAACCTGCTCAAGGACAGCGTGGACATCGCCATCCGCGTCATGTCCGACCCGCCGCCCATGCTGGTGGCCCGCGACATGGGGCCGGTGCGCTACAGCCTGTGCGCATCCAGCGACTGGCTGCGCAGCCACCGCCTGCCGGAGACCCCGTCCGAGCTGTCGCGCACGCCGCTCATCACATCGGGCGGCGAAAGCGGCAAGGTGCGCCTGCAGATTGCGCGGAACGGCCAGCCGCTGGAGGAGCTGGACATCACGCCCACGCTGATGTCGCGCAGCTACCCTTTCCTGTGCGACTGCATCACCGGCGGCCTGGGCGTGGGGCTGGTGCCCGACTACATGGTGCGCCGCCAGGTGGAAGATGGCCGCGTCGTGCTGGCCATGCAGGACTATGAGTTCAGCATCAACCAGGGCCGCATGTTCATGCTGTACATGCCCAACCGCTTCCAGTCCGGCGCCGCCCGGGCCTTGATCGACTTTCTGAGCGACAGGATGGGCCTTGCGCGCATCATCCGGCCGGGAGACTTGCCCGACACGGCGCAGGCCTTGCGACCGCCGGAATGACGCGGGAACAAAGTTTGTAGACGACTGGTCGGTTTTTGCGTTAGACTTCGATCCCATGAAGAAACCCGCACAGGAAACACGCCAGCACATCCTTGATGTGGCCAAGGCGTTGATGACCCAGAAAGGCTATACGGCCGTCGGCCTGGCCGAGGTCGTCGCGGCTGCGGGCGTGCCCAAGGGCTCCTTCTACTACTACTTCAAGTCCAAGGAAGAGTTCGGCCAGGCCCTGCTGCAGGAGTACTTCGACGAGTACCTGGCCAAGATCGATGCGCTCATGGAGACGCCCGATCCGGCCATCTCCCGGCTGATGACCTACTTCCGCCATTGGACGCAGAACCAGTGCTCGGCCCATGCAGGAGGCCAGTGCCTCGTGGTCAAGCTGGGCCCCGAGGTCTGCGACCTGTCCGACGACATGCGCTCGGTGCTGCGCACCGGCACCGACGCCATCATCACCCGGCTGACCGACTGCGTGCGCGCCGGCCAGGCCGATGGCTCCATCACATCCGACCTGGATGCGCCTGCGCTGGCCGAATCGCTGTACCAGCTGTGGCTGGGCGCCTCCCTGCTGTCCAAGCTGGGCCGGCATGAGGAGCCATTTGCCGCAGCCCTTGTGTCCACGAAGCGACTGCTGGGCTGAGCAGGCCTGGCCGCCGCTTTTTATTTGCCTTGTTTGTAGACGACTGGTCAACTTCAAACCCTTCACCCTTTACCCATCCCTCTTCCTTTTTGTTCAACCACTACCACTGCACACCATGACCGACCACAGCCTTCACACCGATCTGTTCTCCCCCACCCAACTGGGCGGCCTGTCGCTCGCCAACCGCTTCGTCATGGCCCCGCTGACCCGCAGCCGCGCCGGTGACGACGGCGTGCCCACCGAACTGCACGCCGCCTACTACGCCCAGCGCGCCAGCGCGGGCCTGTTGATCAGCGAAGCCGTCAACATCTCCGCACAGGGCCGGGGCTACAACCTCACGCCCGGCATCTGGACCGAGCAACAGGTCGCCGGCTGGAAGAAGGTCACCGACGCCGTGCACGCGGCCGGCGGCAAGATCGTGGCCCAGCTGTGGCACGTGGGCCGCTACTCGCACGTGGACCTGCAGCCCGGTGGCGTGGCCCCTGTCGCCCCCTCTGCCATCAAGGCCGAAGGCGTCACCTTCACGCCCAACGGCGTGGCCGAGGTATCCATGCCCCGCGCCCTGGAAACCAGCGAAATCCCCGGCATCGTCGAGCAATACCGCCATGCGGCCGAATGCGCCAAGCGTGCAGGTTTTGACGGCGTGGAAGTGCATTCGGCCAACGGCTACCTGCTCGACCAGTTCCTGCGCGACTCCACCAACCACCGCAGCGACGCCTATGGCGGCAGCATCGAAAACCGCGCCCGCCTGACGCTGGAAGTCACCGACACCGTGGCCAAGGTCTGGGGCGCGGACCGCGTGGGCATCCGCCTGTCGCCCGTCACGCCCAACGCCGGCAACACGCCGCTGGACAGCGATGTGATGTCCCTCTACGGCTACCTGATCCCCCAGCTCAACCGCTTCGGCCTAGCCTATCTGCACGTCGTGGAAGGCGCCACCGGCGGCTCGCGCGAACTGCCGCCCGGCGTGGACCTGGACGCGCTGCGCAAGCTCTTTGACGGCGCCTACATGGGCAACAACGGCTATGACCTGGAACTGGCCATGGACCGCCGCGCCAAGGGCCTGATCGACACCGTGGCCATCGGCCGCCCCTTCATCGCCAACCCCGACCTGGTGGCACGCCTGCGCCACGGCAAGGAACTGGCCGTGGCCCCGCACGAGGCCTACTACGGCGGCGGCGCAAAGGGCTACATCGACTGGCCTGTGGCAGCCTGAGCACAGGACTGGCGCCCCGCGATCTGCGGCACACTGGCTGACCTGCGTCCCCATCGAATGACCAATCGAAAGACCAAGCCATGCAACTGCTGATCGTGGGCGCCACGGGGCTGGTGGGCAGCCAGGTGCTGCAACAGGCCCTGGCCGACAGCCGCATCACCCGCGTCGTGGCCCCGGTACGCCGGGCGCTGCCGGAGCGCCCCAGGCTGCTCGCCCCCATCGTCGATTTCGAGCACCTGCCCGAAGACGCCGACTGGTGGCGGGCCGATGCCCTGGTCTGCACCCTGGGCACCACCATCAAGACAGCCGGCAGCCAGCCGGCGTTTCGGCGTGTGGACCATGACTATGCGCTGCTGGCCGCACAGCTGGCGCGGCGCCATGGCACAGCCACCTATGTGCTGAACTCGGCCATGGGCGCCGACGCCGGCTCGCGCATCTTCTACAACCGCGTCAAGGGTGAGCTCGAGCGCGACCTGCAGGCGCAAGGCTTTGCCTCCCTCACCTTCGTGCGCCCCGGCCTGATCAGCGGCCCGCGCACCGAGCACCGCGCGGGTGAGCGCTTCATGGTCGGCGTTCTTGGCGCCCTGGGCCCGCTGCTGCCCCGGCGCTGGCGGCTCAACCCCGCGCACCGCATTGCCCAGGCTTTGATAGAGGCTGCTGTCAACGCCAGACCCGGCGTCCATATCGTGGGCTCCGAGGCACTGGCCGAATGAACACCATGCACAGTCAAGAATCTCTCAGAAAGCTCGCATGAACCCGCACATCGCCCCCGTCGATCTCGCCAAGTCCTACCGGCTGATCAACCACGGCCCCACCGTCCTGGTCTCGGCCCGCCATGGCGGCGTGGACAACGTCATGGCCGCAGCCTGGTGCTGCGCGCTGGACTTTGCGCCCCCGAAGCTCACCGTGGTGCTGGACAAGGCCACGGCCACGCGCGCCCTGGTCGAGCACAGCGGCATGTTCGTGATCCAGGTGCCCACGGCCGCCCAGTTGCAGCTCACGCACCAGGTTGGCACGCGCACCCTTTCCACCGATGCCGGCAAACTCGCCATCAGCGGCGTTCAGCTGTTCGGCATGGAAGGGTTCGACCTGCCCTTCGTGGACGGCTGCGCCGGCTGGCTGGCCTGCCGACTCATCCCCGAGCCCCACAACCAGCAGGCCTACGACCTGTTCATCGGCGAGATCGTGGGCGCCTGGTCCGACACCCGCGTGTTCAGCGACGGCCACTGGCACTTCGAGGACGCCGACCCCGCGCTGCGCAGCCTGCACTACGTGGCGGGTGGGCAGTTCTATGCGATTGGGCAGGCGTTGAACGTGCAGGACGGATCGCCCTGAAACTCGCCAGTGGCGGCATGGCTGTATTGCACAATCCAGCCATGCTCTCGGCCACTGCCTCTTCCCTTGCCTCTTCGCGCGCAGTCCCCACGCGCGAAACCTATTCCGAACTGCAGCAGGCCTACGAGCACTTCAACCAGCGCCTGTTCGACGATGCCCTGCCCCATTGCCTGATCACGCTGCAGCGCGAAAAGCGCACCTGCGGTTACTTCTCTGCGGCGCGCTTTGCGTCGCTGGATGGCAGCACCACGGACGAGATTGCGCTCAACCCCGCCTACTTCGCAGCCGTGCCCATCATCGAGACGCTGCAGACCCTGGTGCATGAGATGACGCACCTGTGGCAGCACCACTTCGGCAAGCCGGGCCGCGCGCGGTATCACAACGAGGAATGGGCGGACAAGCTGGAATCTTTGGGCCTCATGCCCTCGTCCACGGGCCGGCCCGGCGGGCGGCGCACGGGCGACATGATGGCCGACTACGCCATTGCGGACGGCCCCTTCCTCGCGGCCTGCGAGCAGTTGCTGACCACGCGCTTCCAACTGAGCTGGTACGACCGCTTCCCGGCCATCGAGCATGTGGTCACGGGCCAGTGGAGCATGGCCACGCAGATCCAGGGCATGCAGGGCACGCAGCCGCCCATGTCCTCCGTGCCCGCCCTGGCCGAAGCCGTGCGGCCCGTGGGCACCTCGGTGGCTGTGCCGGGCTCCACCACCGGCGAGACCACCGTGCAGCCCGTCAACAAGTCCCTTCGCGTCAAGTACCGCTGCGGCGGCTGCGCCGCGCCCGTCAATGTCTGGGGCAAGCCTGGGCTGAACCTGATCTGCGGCGATTGCGGCAAAGGCTTCATGGCCCAGGATTGAACGCCCGGCAAGCCAGAGCGCTGCACCTGCCCTGCCCCACCGCCCGGCACAAGCGCCTGAGCGAACTCAATGCAGCAGCGTGGCCACCAAGGTCACCTCGGGCACGCCTGCCAGCGCCTTGGACAGCGGGCACTGGGACTTGGCCTCCTGGACGATTTTCTGGAACTGCGCATCGTCGATACCGGGCACCTTGGCCTGCAGCGTGAGGGCAATGCGGTCGATCTTGAAGCCCTCGCCATCCTTGGCAAGCCGGACCTTGGCCGTGGTGTCCAGCATCTCGGTGGCGATGCCCGCCTTCTCGCAGGCAAAGGCAAAGGCCATCGTGAAACACGCCGCATGCGCGGCGCCCACGATCTCCTCGGGATTCGTTCCCTTGCGGTCATCCCCGAAGCGGCTGCCGAACCCGTAGGGATGGTCCTTGAGCGCGCCGGTCTCCGTGCTGATGCGGCCCTGGCCGGTCTTGCCTGCACCTTCCCAATGGACGGAAGCGGTTTTCTCGGACATGTGTTTCTCCTGTGCGTTGGTTGGACAAGCCGCCATCACAGCACAGGCGCCACAGGGCAAGGCGTGGTCCCCGGGCGCGCGCGCCCCTGAGAGCACGTCCTACACCGAAGCAATCGGGGGCGGTGGTTCCTGTAGCAGGCTGCCCGCACGCCCCACCGTTACTGCTGGAATGCCCCCTTGGGCTTGACCAACTGCCGGAGATTCTTGAGTTTTCGCGGAGCGCGCTCAGTCCACATAATCTCCGCACCGTCCGCCAGCTCTTCGTAAATGGGCAGGACCTCGGTAATACCCAGCAACTCCCATTGGACAGGCACGCCATCCGGGCCACCCTTGTAGGGCTTCGCATTTTCACCGGCGAACGCCAAGCCTTTTTCATAGGCCTCGTCCAATGTGCTGGCGCGCACAAGCACCGTGTTCTCCCAAGACACAAAGCGGTCTTGTTCGTCGTCCCGACGCTCATCGTTCAGCTCCACGAATCGAAGCAGGTAGGACACCACATACCAGCCGACGGGGGAAAGGTTCTTGTCGTGTTTCATGATGACAGCGAGTTATGGGCATAAATCTACGGCCTGTGCTGCGCAGGCGACCATCGATCATAGGCACCGCCAACGGCAAAGCTCACCCCACAAACACCTGCCGCGTATCCGTTCGCCCCACGATCACCGCAGCCAGCACCGCCGCCCCGGCCGCAACCCAAAAATTCGCCAGATAGGCCGCCTGGGCCGAAGTCTCCAGCAAGGCCGCGAACAGCGATCCGCCAATGGCCAGGGTGGCCGCCACGGCAATGGCCTCGCACAGCTGCAGGGCCGAGCTGTTGGCGCCCTGCTCGCCGGGTGCGGACATGGACAGCGTGAGCACCGACAGGCTTGCCGAGAGCAGGCCCATGCCCAGCCCCGACACGATCCAGCCCACCACCGCCACCCACACGGGCACGGCCGGCCAGGCCACCGATGCCGTCAGCAGCACGCCCGCCAGCACCGCGCTGGTGCCCACGCGAAGGAAGCGGTGACGGCTCCAGCCGTTGCGGCTGTGTCCCTGGTACCAGGAGGCGGAACACCAGCCCAGCGCACCCGCGCTCAGCACCAGCCCCGCCATGGGCGCTGACAGCCCGTGCTCGCGCGCCAGCACCAGCGGCAGGAACGCCTCGGCCCCGAAGAACGCTGCAAACACCAGCCCGCGCAAGGCGATCACGCTGGGCAGCCCGCGCCCGGCGCGCAGCGTGCCGGCCGGCAAGAGCTTCCAGGTGCAGACCAGCGACAAGGCCGCGGCCACCGCCACCGCCCCCAAGGCGCCCGCCGATTGCCTCTGCCCGCCCACATACAGAAGGCAGATGCCCGTGGCCGCGCCCAGGGCCCACAGCCCGCGCCGCACACCGCCCTGCATGCCCCGGCCATGGCCGCCCAGGCCCTGGAGCGCCGGGCGCAGCATCGCCCCGGCCGGCAAGGCCAGCAGGGGCACACCCAGGAACACCCAGCGCCAGCCCAGGTGCTCCACCACCAGGCCGCTCAACGCCGGCCCCACCAGCGCGGGCACCACCCAGGCCGTGGCAAACGCCGCAAAAATGCGCCGCCGCAGTGCCTCGGGATACCGCCGGCCCACCAGCACATACAGCGCCACCGACATGCCACCGGCCCCCAGCCCCTGAACCAGCCGCCCCGCCAGAAACACCGGCATGGAAGGCGCAAAGCCCGCCAGCAGCAACCCCGCCACAAAACACGCCATGCCAGACCACAGCGGCGCCGCCGGCCCGCGCGCGTCGCACCAGCCGCCCGCCACCGTCATGCCCACTACGCTGGTGGCCAGGGTCACGCCAAACGCAACCGCATACAGCGGCACACCATCGAGCGCGCGGGCCACGGCCGGCATGGCGGTGGCCACGGCCAGGGCCTCAAAGGCAATCAAGGCCACCAGCGAGACGATGCCGATCGTCGTCAGGCGGTAGGGGGAGGACAGGATGGACCAGCTCTCCGCGGTCGTCGGCCGGACCTGATCGTCCAGCGTGAGGGAATCTTGATGGGGCATGGATGCTTCTTGGTTGCAGGGTCTGCGCCGGCCATGGCGCAGTGCCATGGCGACGAGAAGCCTGGAGCATGCAACCTCAAGTGCAGTTGAGATCAAGGGGGCCCTGCCCCCAAGTACCTCTTACCGCTCGATCACACGCCAATACTGGCCAGAGGAGCGGTTGGTGGCCGGCAGCATGACGGCAATGCCATTGTCATTGGCCGTGTCCAGCACGATGGCATCCGACAGGAAGCGGTTGTAGAGATGGAACTGACCCGGCAGGTCACTGGGCGCACAGCGCCATTGCTGACCGCTGAAGCGTGGGGAGTCTCCCGCCGACGCCGTCATCTTCAGTTCAAGATGCGATTTCCCGGCCACGCTGGTGACATCGAGCGCCATGGTGCCCGGTCCGAACGCCGCATTCTGGACAAGCCAGTAGCCCTTGCCGGTGCGCATGAACCTCCATCTGTCGGCGCCCAGAATCATGGCCGGGACGGAAATCTGCAATGGCTTGACGTTGTACAGCCCCGGGGGCGACACAAGGCCCGTGCCCTGCAGCAGCGCTACCGCGTTGCGCCTTTCACTCCAGTACAGGTTCTGCAGCCCGACCCATTGGCGGTCCTTGAGCATGGGGCATTGGTCGTACAGGTAGTCGCCCGTCTCGTAGCGTCGAAAATCCGCATCGCTGAGCCGCTGGGCCGAGAGTGCGTGCGCCTCGGCGGAGATCCGTGCCAGTTCCCGCATGGCGGCCGTCATGGCGATCAAGGGCGCAGACGAGCCGCGCACCGGCCTCACCGGCAAGATGCGGCG
Source organism: Delftia sp. ASV31 (assembly GCF_016428765.1). Classification (NCBI taxonomy): domain Bacteria; kingdom Pseudomonadati; phylum Pseudomonadota; class Betaproteobacteria; order Burkholderiales; family Comamonadaceae; genus Delftia; species Delftia sp. ASV31. Next base: position 5,681 of record NZ_JAELTK010000092.1, on the reverse strand, counting down.
AGCATTTGCCAGGTCGGAGGCCACGGCCCGCCAGCGCAATGCCAGGGTGCTGAATTCCGTTGCCATCGCCTGCGGCGCAGGCCCAAGGCGGACCACCGCGTTTGCCGGTGGCGGCTGCCTGGCATGGTGCGCGGCGGCCACGCGAAGCAGCGAGCCATGACTTTCCAGCTGCGCCACGACGGGTGCAGCCGCCGCAATGGCCGTATCCATCTCCGTCTCGACGGCTGCGACACCCGCATTCCATCGGGCCTCGTCCAGCGGCGCGTCGGGGGCCAGCGAAACGGCATCCAGCTGGTCGCACAGCTGCTGCAAACGCCCGACGGCCTGCCCCAGCTTTTGCACCGTATCGCCCAGCCCGTCGATACGGGCACGCAGCGTGCTCCAAGCGGCCGATGCCGCCTTCAGCGAAGGGAACGACGGCATGCTCTCCAGGCTCCTTACCAGCGTCATGCGGCCGCTGGCATCGTCCAGATCAAGCCCGGTCAGGAACGAGAACTCGGCGATCTCGGTCCATACCTGCCGTGCGACTGGCTCACGCGCGGGCTCGGCTTCGACGCGGCAGCTTGATGCCAGGGCGCCACCGCAGCACAGCGCCGTGGCAGCGGCGGGCAGCCACAGAAGCCGGGTCATCTGGCTGCAGTGCCGGCCATCAACAGGCGCAGGGCCCGAGGCGCTGCCGGCATCCGTCGGGGCTCCAGCACTTCGATCAGCCACGTCGTGAACGGCGTCGGGCAGACGTCTCCCAGATGCTGCGAGAACTCGATCTGGTCGCCGGCGTACGTGAAGTTGATCTTCAGGGGCGAGCAGAAAAGCCTCTCGTCCCCGTTGCCCGTGCTGTCGTGAAAGTCGCAGCCGGTCACCATGTCGATATTGATGCGCTGGGCCGAGGCATCGGCAAACTCCAGCCAGGCCTGCACCGACGAAAGGCGGACGCGGCGGTAGCTGGCCAGTGCCGGATGGCTGGTGGCAATGGACAGGCTGATGGGCTGCCCATGCGCCAGCTGCTGCAGCAGCGCGGCGTCAGTGACCCGCAATTCCCGCCGCAAATCCCCTTGGGTCCTCGCATTGGCGGCTTGCGCGCTGGCGTGGTCTGCCAGCAGGGTGGCGTGTGCATCTGCCATGGCAGCGGCCGTGCCCGGCATCGACAGACGGTGGCCGGGCTGCTTGCCGGTCTCGTAGGCCTGTGCCGCGCGGACCCCGAAGCAGTCCACGAAGAAGCCGCGGCGCGCACTTTCTGCCCTGAGGGTGATTTCCCCCTGCAACCGCGCGCTGCGCTCCAGCTCTGTCAGCGCCTGCTGCTCCAGCGCCTGCAGGCGCTTGCGCTTGCCGATCACCGCAACGTATTCCAGCTTGAGCGTGGCAAGCTCACGGGCAATGGCATTCTTGGATGCGCTTTGCTCTGCCAGCAGGCGGCCATAGACGGCCACCTTCTGCACCTGTGTCTTGAGGGTGTTGGCGGCGTTGCGCACGGCCGCCTCGGTGCCTTCCGTGGCAAGCACCAGATCCAGCCGGTTGACGGCATCGTTCTCCAGCACCGTCCAGGCGGCCTTGGCTTCATTGGCATCCGGCATGAGCGCAAGTGCACGCATGGTGTCGCCCAGCTCCCGGGAAATCCCCTCGACATCCAGCCCGCCCAGCGGCCCACGGATCACCGGCAGCACCGCATTCAATGCGCCCTTGGCGGGATCCACCAGATTCTTGAGCGTGCTGGAGTTATGCCTGGCCCATTGCAGTGGAATGGCAAACGACTGGCCCAGGGCCTTCAGCGCCTTGAGCGGGCCGTCTATGCTGCCGCCAAGCGTCTTGGCCTGGCCATACAAATCCTTCAGGCCGAGCACGCCTTTCTGACCGGTCTCGGTCAGCGCCTTCGGGTCGGGCGGCACGCCCACGCACAGGGCCGCCACGCTGCCCGCGACCGCAATGACGCCAAAGGCGATTTCCAGGCTCATCTTCACGGTGCGCACGATCTGGGCAACGTCGCTTTCAAGCTTGAGCCGCATGGCGGCAAGTTCCGCTTCAAGCTCCTCCTGGCGCACCGTGCGTGCGGCGCGGTCAAGGGCCTCGATCTGCTGAATCAGCCGCTGCTCCAGCTCGGTGCAACGTGCCTCCAGCGTCTTGAGGTCCAAGGTATCCCGGTCGGCAAACGCCTGCGCGACGCTGCCCACGGCACCTGCCAGCTCGCCGCTGGCGCGCAGGCTGCGCAGGTGGGCCTCCATGGCCGCCATCACCTCCTGCCGGGCCTTGGCCAGCGACAGATAGCTGCCGGCGCTCAGATCAGGAATCGGCCTGGCCAGCCCGTCAACGCCCATGACCGGCAGCAGACGCTGCAGCGAACCCGCCGCCTGGATCAACTCGCCAAACCCGGACTCGACCCCTGACCAGCGCGTGATCCATGCCAGCGCCTCATGGCACAACGCCAGCTCGGCCGCGCTGTGGCCGGGCCTGCCCGCCATGCCGGCGCTCAGGGCAAACAGCGCGGCCAGCACCCTGTGCATCGGCTCGCCATGCTCCAGCAGGCCGGGCGGCACGGGGGTGTGCTTCACCACAGCCCGGTTGCCCTGCCACAGGAAATTGCTGAACTGCGGCCGCGCCACCGTGTCCCAGGCCCCCTCCAGCGCATAAGGGGTGTCGCGCGTGGGGCCGCCGTACAGCGTGAACCGGCCCTCCACGGCTTCCACGAAAATGCGCACCCTGCTGAGCTCGTTGTCCTCGTCATGCAGCATGCGCAGCACCGTCGTGCCTTCGGAAACAATGCGGCGGGCAACCACCGTCAGCCGCCGCACCGCACCGTCAAGCCGCCTGTCGAACCCCTCGGGCACCACCACGGTATCGGCATGGATGTCCAGCGCCTGCAGGCCAGCCGCGTCGGCCTCGTCCAGCGACACCTTCAGGTCCACCACCAGATCGGCCACGATGCCGAAGGGATTGAAGCTGCCGTCCGGCGCGCGGCCACCGCTGCAGACCAGCGGCCCTGGCGGCACCAGGCCCTCGGCACGGTAGCGATCGATCAGGGTTCGCAATTCAATGGGAGTTATCGCGGCAGTGAGCGCGGCAGTGAGCGCGGGAGTCATTGCTGAAGTCATGGCGGGTGGTTCCAGGTAAGGCACTGCACCTGTGCAGCGGTTGGACAAAGGCCGGAGCAGATCGCTCAGGCTGCCTTCTTGCTGGCGAGTTCCACCAGTTGGTCCACGCTCTGCGCCTTCTTCGGCGTGCCGCCAAAACGGCGGAAATGGTCTGCCTGTCCGGCGACACGCGCCCAGCCCTTCTTTGCCGTGCCCAGCACCACCGTCAGGCTGAACCAGTTTTCCCCTTGCAGGGACTTGCGGCCGGTGGTGCTCAAGACCTTGTGTATGTTGCCCAGATCGGCAGAAATCGCGCGCCATGCCTCGCCCAGCGTCTTGAGCTTGGGACCCAGGTCTTCAATGCTCTTGCTGATGCTGTCAAAGCGATCATTGCTTCGGTTGTAGTAGCCGATGAATCGCTCGTTCGTGGCCATCGTGGCCTGGATGGTTCTCACCTCATCGACCTTCTCGGCAATCTTCCTGCGCGTGACCGCAAGGTCCGCACCCACACCGATATCCACCCCCGCCAGAATCAGCGGCCCGAAAAGCGGAATCGCCAGATAGGCCGGAGACGTGGACAGCACGATGACTTCATCCTTTTCCTTGCGGCGCAGGGCCTTCAAGTCGTTCTCCAGCTTCTCCACGGCGGCCTTCAGCTTCTGGTTGGCAGCACCCTCGGCGCCCAGATTGGTCGTGAACTTCTGCTTTTGTCCATTGAATGCGGTCTTGCAGGCATTCAGGCGCACCAGTATTCCGTTGCCGTTGTCAAGAATGGAGTTCTGCAGCGCGAAGGCACGCACCGAGCGCGCATTGGCGTCTTCAATCAACTGCTCCAGCGCGCTGCTGAAATTGCGCTTGATCTGCTCCGAACGCCCGCTGGGCGTATCGCTTTCCCAAACCTTGACCAGGGCCTTCCACTTTGCCTCCACCGCCGGCTCCGCCGATGGGGTGGGCACTCCCTCCAGATCGAAACGGTCCACCAGCTCGATCAACCGCTCATAGGTGGTTGCCGCCACATCGTTGTACTGAACGATATCGTCGGCAAGGGTCAGCATCTTGTCCTGCACATCGGCCTTGAACTTCTGGCCGACACCCTTGAGCGTGACGAACAGCTCCACCGCTTCGGAAAACTCCGGCCTGAAAGCATCCTGCTTCTGCATGCCCAGCATGGCGCGCATCAGCTCCGTGGTGGTCGGGTTGTCGGTGACTGCAGACTCGAAGAACGTCGTCAGCCCGATCCAGTCCTCTGAACTGAGAACGGAGATTCCCTTGTAGATATCGGCAGACGGTGTGAATGCATTCGTTGAGTTTGCTGGGTCGGACATGGCGAGGGCTCCTGATGGTGAAAGGCCGGATTCGGCCTCGAATCGGTGTGCAAACAAGCGGCGGCGTTGAAGAAATGACCGCACCGCAGTCATCGCCCGCCCTCCTTTTGCGCTCCAGTCGACCGGATGCTAGGTAGCCGCCATGGCCCTGTATGTCCCCCAAACAAGTGACACAAATTCATACAGCACTGGGGATAAGGACAGCAGCCGGACTGCTCTCTCACACCCAATGGCGCCTGTCCCCTGCGCGACCAATGGCAATGAGCACGCTCAATCCATTGCCCCAAATGACAAGACAAGGAATTTCACAGACCAGGCATACACCACCTGCTATGCAATCAATAGCGCATTGCACACATTCATCGCCAGCCAGAAGACATCATCAGTGTCAATTTCTCTTGATTTCACCGCACCCATGGGCACAGGAATTCGCCTCACCCATAAATGTTGCAAAATGTTCGGCAATTTGAACGATGGAGGAGCGGGAGTGGCAAGAAAACGAAAGACCAGCACGGCAGAAGATCTCATGGATCTGATCGCCATGCTGCCCTGGTGGGCCGGCATCGCATTGGCACTCGCCAGCTACATGGTGCTGCACTCCATTGCCATCCGTCCCCTGCCTGCAGCACAAAGCCCGCAGCAAATCGGCCAATTGGCCACCACGGCCGCAAGGCACTAGCTAGCTACTATGCTCAAATCCGCCCCGCCCAGCTTTGCTTGGCAATCGCGGCCATCTCTGCAGCACGCGAGCGCTGCCACAGCCAACTACTCTTAGTCTATAGCAAGGTATTCAAGTAAATGACAAGCGATTTTAGCCACACCGTCCTCATCGAATGGAAATCCGGAATAGAGATCGTCCGATTAAACCTTACCGGCGATCCCTATCGGTGCGGTCACAGAATTGAGACTATCGAACGTTGGCCAGAGCTAGAGAACGAATTGATTTACCAAGCTAGTGTGGATCAGCACGTAGTTCGGGATTCTGCGCATGAAATTAGGCTAACCTATGAAAAAGCGAACAATGAGAGTGCAGCAGAGCACAATGAAGCATGGGGACATTCATTACTACAAATCGATACGAAAAAACGCACTGCGAGAGCCAAATGGCTGGATGAAAAACCTGGTTGGTCCGGTCGTGGTCGAGCTATTTTAATTTCTGAGGCAATGCACGCGACGTTGGAATACGAGACCGTTGCGAGAATCAAGCGCCAGCAGAACTTTCGATATACCATGGAAATGGTTTATGGTGGGAAATGTGCACTGACTGGTGAGACCCTGTCTCTTATACACATCT
>NZ_JAELTK010000091.1:0-22313 GCF_016428765.1 Delftia sp. ASV31 | reverse complement strand
ATGGGCAACGACAAGACGGGCGGGCTGCCGCTGATCTCCATCGGTGGCGAGGGCCTCAAACCCGAGGGCAAGACGGCCGGCAAGCCGGTCGCCGGCACCAGCAGGGGCGATGCCTCCACGCCTGCAGATGCCGTTGCCGGACCGCTGGTGCGCGACGCCAGGCCGGCCTCGTCCGCCATGCCACGGCCGACGGTTCCCGATACGCATCGGCGCGAGACGGCCAGGCCGGAAGCCATCCCGGCGCCTGCTGCGGCTCCGTCTCCGTCTCCTTCCACGCAGCGCGATGGCATCGCGGCCGCCAGGTGACACAGCAGCGGCTGCGCGTGCCGGCCCATGCGCCGCTGGATTTTGAGCTGCCACCCCTGGCGCCGGACTCTGCCGTCTGCCTGGGGTTGACACTGGACTGGACACTCGAGCGCGTCTTTCGCCCGGCCCTGGCGGCGCATACCGCCACCTGCGAACATGCGCGCGCTGCGCGTTTTGTGCAGGGGCGCGATGCGCTGCGTCACCTCGCGGGGCGCAGCCTGCTGCGGCGTCTGGCCAGCGCCTATGGCGGCATGCCGGCGCTGGCGCCGCTGGCACTCAACTCCTTTGGTCGGCCCGATTTCGCGGCCTTCGGGCTGGGTTGCAACCTGAGCCACAGCGGCAACCAGGTCTGGGCCGTGGCCACGCGCTGCACCACGGCAGGCATCGACGTCGAATCCGCCCAGGCACCTCCTGACTTCCTGGGTATTGCGGCCTGTTTCCACCCCACGGAGAAGCGGGCCATCGAGGCCGTTGCCGAAGAGGCGCCCGGTGCGGCCATGCGCTGCTGGGCGCGCAAGGAGGCAGTGTCCAAGGCCGTGGGCCAGGGTCTGTCGCTGCCGCTGGATGCCTACGCCGTGGACTGCGGGCCTGCCGCCTCCGGTTGGCTGCGCCATGCTCCGGCCGGCATGACGCCACAGGACTGGACCACGCTGGATCTGCCTGTGCCGGCCGGCTATGTGGGCGCGCTGGCCGTGGGGGCGCCGGGAGTCCAGGTGCAAGTGCTGCTGCTGGAGATGGTGGCCTGAGCGGGGGCTGATCCCGGCGCGCCGTGCACACCATGCATGAAACGAGGGCTGAACCATGACCATTTCCCGAGCCTTGACCCGCGATGGCCTGCGCCGGCTGCGTGCGCGCGAAGTCATCCGCAATCACACGCTGATGACCGCTGCCAGCGCTGCGGCGCCTCCCGGCATGATCAGCGCGGCCGTCGCCATGGCCGTGCAGCTGCGCATGGCGCAGCGGCTGTGCCTGCTGTTCGGCGCGCCTTTCACACAGGAGCTTGCGGTGCAGGTCATCACCGGGCTCGTGCAGGCCATGGAGCCGCCGCGCCTGGGCACGCAGGTGCTGCGCCTGGCCTCCATTGCCAGCTGGTTTACCGGACCGCTGACTTGTGCAGGCATCAATGCCGCCTATACCTGGGCCATCGGCGAGGCCTTGCTGGAGCAACTGGCCACGCATGCCAGCCTGGGAATGCCGCCTGCCAGCCCGCGCCTGCCGGCTTGACGGCGCGCGACCTGCAACGGGCTGCGCACTGCGGCCTGGCAAGGTCTCCCTTGAGACGCTGTTGCGCGCGGCAAGGCCCGCAGGTGCGCCGTACGCGGCTACCATCAGGGTTACTGCTGCGCCAGGTGCTGTGGGCGCTGCCTAGAATCTGTTGCAGTGCAATAGATCAATTGCCCGTACAAGCACGTACACGAGGAGAAGCATTGCAATGCAAGAGACGACAACAGCCGCCGCCCCCAGCGCTCAGCGCGTGATCAAGAAATACCCCAACCGCCGTCTCTACGACACCAACACGTCCTCCTACATCACGCTGACGGAAGTCAAGCAGCTGGTGATGAGCAACGAGCCGGTGGTGGTCAAGGACGCCAAGAGCGGCGAAGACCTCACGCGCAGCATCCTGCTGCAGATCATTCTGGAAGAAGAGGCCGGCGGCGCGCCCATGTTCTCCGAGACCGTGCTGGCCAACATCATCCGTTTCTACGGCCATGCCATGCAGGGCTACATGGGCTCGTACCTGGAAAAGAACGTGCAGATGTTCACCGACTTCCAGAACAAGCTGGCCGAGCAGGCCCAGGGCACCTCGCCCGAGGCCTGGAGCCAGTTCATGCGCATGCAGCCGCCCGCCATGCAGAACATGATGAGCAGCTACATGGAGCAGTCGCAGAACATGTTCACCCAGATGCAGGAGCAGATGCAAAAGCAGACCGAGCAGATGCTGGGTGCGCTCGGGATCAAGCGCAATAGCTGAGCTTGCAGGGATAAGTTCAGGGGCGGTTTACCAAGTTCTCGTAGAACTGGGACAATATCGCCCCTATGACCCCCACGAGCGACGCAACAACCATGACAACCCCTGCAGGCGCGGCCGCTCCGCGCGTGGGCTTCGTGTCTCTTGGGTGCCCCAAGGCACTCACGGACTCCGAACTCATCCTTACCCAGCTCAGCGCCGAGGGTTACCAGACCTCCAAGACCTTCGAGGGCGCTGACCTGGTGATCGTCAATACCTGCGGCTTCATCGATGACGCCGTGCGCGAAAGCCTGGACACCATTGGCGAGGCGCTGGCCGAGAACGGCAAGGTCATCGTCACCGGCTGCCTGGGCGCCAAGGCGGGCAAGGATGGCGGCAACCTGATCCAGGAGGTGCATCCCAGCGTGCTGGCCGTGACCGGTCCGCACGCCACGCAGGAGGTGATGAACGCCGTCCACACCCATCTGCCCAAGCCGCACGATCCCTTCATCGACCTGGTGCCGGGCGCCTTTGGCGAGGCGGGCATCAAGCTCACGCCCAGGCACTACGCCTACCTGAAGATTTCCGAGGGCTGCAACCACCGCTGCACCTTCTGCATCATCCCTTCCATGCGCGGCGATCTGGTTTCGCGTCCGGTGGGCGATGTGCTCAAGGAGGCGCGTGCGCTGTTCGAGGGCGGCGTGAAGGAACTGCTGGTGATCAGCCAGGACACCTCGGCCTATGGCGTGGACGTGAAGTACCGCACGGGCTTCTGGGACGGCAAGCCGGTCAAGACGCGCATGCTCGAACTGGTGCAGACGCTGGCCGAGATCGCCGAGCCCTATGGCGCCTGGGTGCGCCTGCACTATGTCTACCCGTACCCCAGCGTGGACGAGATCATTCCGTTCATGGCCACGGGCCGCGTGCTGCCCTATCTGGACGTGCCTTTTCAGCACAGCCATCCCGATGTCTTGAAGCGCATGAAGCGCCCCGCCAACGGCGAGAGGAACCTGGAGCGCCTGCAGCGCTGGCGCGAGATCTGCCCGGATCTGGTGATCCGCTCCACCTTCATCGCGGGCTTCCCCGGCGAGACCGAGCAGGAGTTCGAGCACCTGCTGCAGTTCCTGCGCGAGGCGCAGATCGACCGCGCGGGCTGCTTTGCCTACAGCCCGGTCGAAGGCGCTGCCGCCAACGAGATTCCCGGCATGCTACCCCTGGAAGTGCGTGAGGAGCGCCGCGCGCGCTTCATGGCCGTGGCCGAAGAGGTTTCCACTGCGCGCCTGCAAAAGCGCGTGGGCCAGACCATGCAGGTGCTGGTGGACAAGTCCGTGGGCCTGGGCAAGAAGGGTGGCGTGGGCCGCAGCTATGCCGATGCCCCCGAGATCGACGGCCTGGTGCACCTGCTGCCGCCCGAGAAGGCCAGCAAGACCTACAAGGTGGGCGACTTCGTGAAGGCGCGCATCGTGGGCACGCAGGGCCACGACCTGGTGGGCCAGCCTGTGTAAGGCCTGCATTCGCATCCCTGAAAAGCGGGCAAGGTTTTCCTTGCCCGCTTTTTTTTGTCCTTGATGGTCCAAGGCCTGATTTTGATCAAGGCGTTCAGGTCGCTTCGCTGAAATGCTGTACCTACTTTGACGCAAAGAAAGGATGGCGCGAATGAACAGGACCATGAAGGCCGCCGTGGTGCGGGAGTTTGGCAAGCCGCTCACCATCGAGGAAGTCCCGGTGCCCAGGCCCGATCCCGGCCATGTGCTGGTGAAGATCGAGGCCTGCGGCGTCTGCCATACCGACCTGCATGCGGCGCAGGGCGACTGGCCCGTCAAGCCCAATCCGCCTTTCATCCCAGGCCATGAAGGCGTGGGCTATGTGGCCGCCGTGGGCGCGGGCGTCACCCATGTGAAGGAGGGCGACCGCGTCGGCATTCCCTGGCTGTACACGGCCTGCGGCCATTGCGAGCATTGCCTGGGCGGCTGGGAGACGCTGTGCGAGCAGCAAAAGAACACCGGCTACTCCGTCAACGGCGGCTTTGCGCAGTACGCGCTGGCCGATGCCAACTTCGTGGGCCTGCTGCCCGGCAGCGTGGACCTGATCGAGATCGCACCCGTGCTGTGCGCGGGCGTCACCGTCTACAAGGGCCTGAAGGTCACGGACACCAAGCCCGGCAACTGGGTGGTGATCTCGGGCATCGGCGGCCTGGGCCACATGGCCGTGCAGTACGCCAAGGCCATGGGCCTGAATGTGGCAGCGGTGGACGTGGATGACGACAAGCTGGCGCTGGCCAGGCGCCTGGGCGCACAGGTCACGGTCAATGCCATGACCACGGACCCTGCGGCCTACCTGAAAAAGGAGATCGGCGGCGCACACGGCGCCCTGGTGACGGCGGTATCGCCCAAGGCCTTCGAGCAGGCGCTGGGCATGGTGCGGCGCGGCGGCACGGTGTCGCTCAACGGCCTGCCGCCCGGCAGCTTTCCGCTGCCCATCTTCAACATGGTGCTCAGCGGCGTGACGGTGCGCGGCTCCATCGTGGGCACGCGGCTGGACCTGCAGGAGTCGCTGGACTTCGCGGCCATGGGCAAGGTCAAGGCCACCGTGTCCACAGACCGGCTGGAGAACATCAACGACATCTTCGCGCGCATGCATGAAGGCAAGATCGAAGGGCGCGTGGTGCTGGACCTGAACGCCTGACGCCTTGCCCTCTCCCAAAAAAACAGGCTTCCCTCGGGAAGCCTGTTTTGCGTGGCGCACGCCTTACACCATGCGGCGGATCGGGCGCTTCTTCCAGACCAGCTTGTAGTAGGCGGTCTGAAGGCACAGCGTCAGGGTGTAGGACAGCGGAAGCGCCATCCAGATCCCCATCAGCCCGAAGCTGCGGCTCAGCCACCAGGCCATGGGCAGCTCCAGCACGGCGAGCACCGTGATGGTGATGGCCGTGGGAATGACCACATCGCCGCTGGCACGCATGATGGACGACAGGGCGATGAAGCAGCCCAGCAGCAGGCCGCTCCACAGCACGATGTACAGCAGCTCGATGGCCAGCACCAGTACCTGCTCGTCGGTGATGAACATGCCCAGCAGCGGCCGTGCGAACAGGCTGCCGATCAGGGCCAGGGCGGCGCCCATTGCCAGGTTCATGCGGATGGCCGTGGCCGTGATGGCTCCCAGGCGCTCGCTGCGGCCCGCGCCGATGGCCTGGGCTCCGAGGATGGAGGCCGTGATGGCGACCGAGATCACGGGAAACTGCGCAAACGAGTTGATCTGGTTGACCGCGCCATAGGCGGCCGTGGCGCTGGAGCCGAAGCCGTTGACCAGCGACACGACGACCAGCCCGGCCATGGACGAGGCAATCATCTGCACGCCCGTGGGAATGCCCACGCGCAGGATGCTCTTGAGCAGGGTCCGGTCGATGCGCATGGCCTTCCACAGCGCGGCATTGGGTGCCAGCGGGCTGCCGATGCGGCGCAGCCGCCAGCCCAGCCAGGCCAGCGCCAGGGTGAAGCCCAGGATCATGGACACGCCCGCGCTGGCCACGCCCAGGCGCGGCAGGCCGGCCCAGCCCGCGATCAGCGCCGGGGTGCAGGCCAGGCCCGTGCCCGTGGAGATCAGCAGGGCCAGCATGGGCGAGACCGTGTCGCCCACGCCGCGCAGCAGCGAGGTGGCCAGCAGGAACACGAACAGCCCCGGCATGCCCAGCAGCACGATGCGCGAGTACAGCGTGGCCTGCTCCATGATGTCGGGCGGCGTGCCCAGCAACCGCATCAGCGGCTCGGTGAACAGCCCGCCGAACAGGGCCACGATGGCGCCGAACAGAAGTCCTATGCACATGGCCGTGCCTGCAATCGCGCGCAGCTTGTCATGCATGCGCGCGCCGTAGGCTTGGCCGATCAGCACCGAGGAGCCCGCGCCCAGGCCGATCACGAAGGCGATGAAGAGGAACATCACCGGAAAAAAGGCCGCGACGGCGGCCAGCGCCTGCACGCCCAGCATCTGGCCGATGAAGACGCTGTTGATGGTGCCCGACAGCGATTGCAGGATGTTGGCCAGCACCATGGGGCCCAGGAACACCAGAAAGGTGCGCCACAACGGCTGGCTGCCGGCAATGGGCGGCCCGCCGTGGCTGGATGCGGCAGGCGCGGCGGCCTGGGGCAGGGGTTCGGTTGGTTTCGTCATGTTGTGTCTGGTAATGCGACGAGAAAAGCAGAGAGTTCGGGCCGGTTCAGGTCTTCAGTCCTGGGCTGGCGCCGCAGGTGAGTCCGCCCACACGGGGCCGCCCAGTTGCTGCAGATAGCTTCGCACATCCTCGGGCCAGGTGGCGGTGTGGCGTGCAAAGGCTTCGGCCTGGCGTGCAAACAGGGCGCGGCTGGCGTCCTCGAAATGGGGCAGGTCGCCCGCCATCTCGCTCATGAAGCGGTAGACGGCTTCGGTGGCGGCGCGCACGGCATCCTGTGCGGCGTGCTTGCCGCGCGCCTCGTCCACCAGCCTGCGCAGTGCGCCGGAGGCGCCGCCGGGCTGGCGGTTCAGCCATTCCCAGTGGCGCGGCAGCAAGGTCACCTCGCGCGCCACCACGCCCAGCTTGGGGCGGCCCACGCTGCGCGGGGCGGCGGCTTCGGCGGGGGCAGGCGCTGAGGCCAACTCGCTGCGCCAGTCCAGGTCCAGCCGCATGCCGCTGTGGTCGTCGAACACCCACAGCGGCGGCGCGGATCCGCTGCCGTGGGCCTGTTGCTCATGGCTTTGCAGGAACTGCAGGATAGCCGGCCTGCCGGCCTGCAGCAGCCGGCTGTGGCCCTGGAAGATGGTGTAGCTGGGAGCGGGCTCGGCGGCCGCTGCGCTGGATTTGGTAGTCATGGCGCAGATATTAGCCGGGTAAAAATATCAAGTCAATTAAACCCGGGTTAAATTTTGTTGATCGTGCGGCATGCCGCCAAAGAAAAAGCCCCTGGCAGAGACTGCCAGGGGCTTCGCAGAGGGAACTGCAAGCGTTGTTTAGACGCGCTTGCGGTATTCGCCCGTGCGGGTGTCGATTTCGATCTTGTCGCCCTGGCTCACGAACAGGGGCACGGGCACTTCGAAGCCGGTGGCAATCTTGGCAGGCTTGAGCACCTTGCCCGATGTGTCGCCCTTGACGGCGGGTTCGGTCCAGGTGATTTCGCGTTCCACGGAAGTGGGCAGTTCGCAGGAGATGGCCTTGCCGTCGTAGAACACGACTTCGGCTTCCATGCCGTCTTCCAGGTAGTTGATGGCGTCACCCATGTTGGTGGCTTCCACTTCGTACTGGTTGAAGTCGGCATCCATCCACACGTACATCGGATCGGCGAAGTAGGAGTAGGTGCACTCCTTCTTGTCCAGGATCACGTTGTCGATCTTGTCGTCGGCCTTGAAGACGACTTCGGTGCCCATGTTGCCCAGCAGGGACTTGAGCTTCATGCGGACGGTGGCGGCGCCGCGGCCACCGCGAGCGTATTCGGTCTTCAGGACGATCATCGGGTCCTTGCCGTGCATGATCACGTTGCCGGCGCGGATTTCTTGAGCGATTTTCATAGCTTGCTTGGCTGAGGTTGAGCCGCTCAACAGGGCAGGCAAGCGAAGTCGCTGGGACGGTGCGCCTGCCGCAGTTCCGCGGCGGGTGCAACCCTGGTTGGTCGATGGCGGCCGGCTGGCGGTCGCCCGCAGCGGCGCCTCCAGGGAGGCAAAACGTGCATTCTAGCTTTTTTCGGTCACGAAAGCTTGTAGCTGCTCAATCAATGGGGTCTGTTGCAGCAGCCGCAAGCGTGCCGCCTGCACGCATTCCTGCCATTGCTTCAGCAACGCAGGCGTGATTGCGGGCAGGGTGCTTGCGGGTGCCATGCCGTTCCAGGCATGGTGGAAGGCGCGCAGGCTGGCTGGTGCCTGCAGCCAGTCAAGAAAGGCGTCGAGCTTGTCGTGATGGGCGTCGTCGTGCTGGGGATAGATGTGCCAGACCAGCGGCTGGCCCGCCCACAGCGCGCGTACCAGCGAATCCTCGCCACGCACCAGGTTCAGGTCGCAGGCCCAGAGCATTTCATCGAACTGAGGTTGGGGGCAGGGCTGCAGCGCATGCCGGGTCACCGCGCCTTGTTCCGTGGCGGGCACGCTGGCCATGGCCTGTTGCACGGCGGCGGCTGCGCGTCCCGGGGTCACCAGCAAATGCGTGGCCTGCGGCGCAGGGGGCGCTGCATGCAGTTGGGCCAGCCATTGCGGCAGGGCAGGGGGCTCGTAGCAGAACAGCGAGATGGCGCAATCGCCGGTGCCTATGCCGTGGCGTGTGCGCCAGGCCTGCCGGCCCTCGGAAGCAAAAGCTGCCTGGCGCGCGGCCAGGTCCGGCTCGCGCAGCAGGCCGCCCGTGGCGGCGGTGAAGCCCGGGTAGAAGAACCAGCGCGTCAACCCCGCAGCCGGCCCCAACATCAGCGGCGAGGGCAGGCGGTGGCAGCGCTCCACATAGTCCTCTGCCGACAGGTATTCGAGGTTGATCCACAGCGGTGCCCGGCGCGCGATGGCCGCCAGGAAGGGCGGCGGAATCTCGCAGCCAAAAGCCTCGATGACCACATCGCCCACGGCCTGCGGGACATCCTGCGCCTGCGTGGGCCAGTCATGGACGCTGAGTCCGGCCGGGTGCGGCCGGGGAGCCATCCAGGCCAGGGCGCTGGCGTCGTCCATCCACAGCCGCACGCGCTGGCCGCGTGAGGCCAGGTCGGCGGCCGCGCGCCAGCACACGCCGATGTCGCCAAAGTTGTCTATGACCTGGCAGAAGATGTCCCAGGTCCGTGCAACGGCCTGCTCTGGCTGCGGGTCCGGGGGGATGGGGTTGAAGGCAAGCATGGGGATCAGGGTTCGCACAGGTGTTCGACCAGCAACTGCGCCACGGGCGGCAGTGCCTCTTGCGAGCGCACGCACAGCATCAGCTGGCGCTCGGCCCAGGGCTCGTCCAGCGCAATGCAGCGCAGCGGCAGGGCACCCAGGTACAGGCGTGCGCTGCCTTCGGGCAGGATGCCGACGCCCAGGCCCGAGGCCACCATCAGGCATAGCGCGTCATAGCCCGTGACCTTCATGCGCAGCCGGGGCTGAAGGCCCAGGTCGGCCGCGGCGCGCGTGATCTGGTGGTTGAGCGCGCTGCCCGCGTGCATGCCCACCAGGTCATGGTCCAGCACCTGTGCCAGCCGCAGCGAGCGCCGCCGTACCAGCGCATGGCCCTGGGGCACGATGACGATGAGGCGGTCGCGCCGGTACGGGCGCAGGCGGATCTTCTCTCCATAGCTGCCCTGGTTGAGGATGCCGATGTCGGCCTCGTTGTCCGCCACGGCGCGCGCGATGTCGCTGCTCACCCGCTCCTGCAGGCGCACGTCCACATGCGGGTGCTGGTCCAGGAAGCGCTGCAGCTGGGAGGGCAGAAACTGCGTGATGGCCGAGATGTTGGCCATCACGCGCACATGGCCGCGCAGGCCGCTGCCGTACTCGCGCATCTGCTCGCCGATGCCGTCCAGGTCGTTGAGCACGCCACGCGCCATGTTCAGCAGCGCATAGGCGGCGGCCGTGGGTACGCTGCCGCGGTTGCTGCGGGTGAACAGCTCCACCTGCAGCTGGCTTTCCAGCTCGGCCAGCCGCCGGCTGGCGGCCGAGGGGGCGATGTGTTCACGTGCGGCGGCGCGGGCGATGGCGCTTTCCTCCATCACGGCCACGAACAGGCGCAGCGAAATCGGGTCGAGTTTCATGGGGTGGCGATTATCTCCCGGCCCCGCCCGGCTGGGTTCTGCCATGCCGGTTTGCGATGGCAGCGTCGCGCTTGAGCGTTTTGCAGGGCGCGCGGACGGCGGCAAGATCGGCGCCGCGGCAATGCCATCGGAGGCTGGCCGCAGGAGACAAAGAGGAAGCGCTAACTCATGACACAACAGACAAGGCTGGTTCCCACCCCCGGCGCACTCAACGGCGTGCGCGTGGTCGAGATGGGGCAATTGATCGCAGGGCCGTTCTGCGGCAAGACGCTGGGCGAGTTCGGCGCCGACGTGGTCAAGATCGAGGCGCCGGGCGCGGGCGATCCGCTGCGCAACTGGCGCCTGATCAAGAACGGCACCTCGGTCTGGTGGCAGGTGCAGTCGCGCAACAAGCGCTCGGTGGCGCTGGACCTGCGCCAGCAGGAGGGCCAGGACATCGCCCGGCGCCTGATCGCCGAGGCCGATGTGCTGGTCGAGAACTTCCGCCCCGGCACGCTGGAAGGCTGGGGCATGTCGCCCGAAGAGCTGCATGCGCTCAACCCCG
This sequence comes from Delftia sp. ASV31, assembly GCF_016428765.1. Taxonomy (NCBI): domain Bacteria; kingdom Pseudomonadati; phylum Pseudomonadota; class Betaproteobacteria; order Burkholderiales; family Comamonadaceae; genus Delftia; species Delftia sp. ASV31. The sequence continues at coordinate 11,794 of NZ_JAELTK010000091.1, read as the reverse complement.
GCCTGGTCATCCTGCGCATCTCGGGCTACGGCCAGACCGGCCCCTACCGCGACCTGCCGGGCTTTGGCGTGATCGGCGAGGCCATGGGCGGCCTGCGCCACCTGACGGCCGAGCCGGGCCGCGTGCCGGTGCGCGTGGGCGTCTCGATTGGCGACACGCTGGCCGCGCTGCATGGCGTGATCGGCGTGATGATGGCCCTGTACCACCGCAAGGTGAACGGCGGTGCCGGCCAGGTCATCGACGTGGCCCTGCACGAGGCCGTCTTCAACGTCATGGAAAGCCTGCTGCCCGAATACAGCGCCTTTGGTGCCGTGCGCGAGGCGGCGGGCAGTGCGCTGCCGGGCATTGCGCCGTCCAATGCCTATCCCTGCAAGGACGGGTGGGTGCTGGTGGCCGGCAATGGCGACTCGATATTCAAGCGCCTGATGGCCACCATCGGCCGCCAGGACCTGGCCGACGATCCGCAACTGGCCGACAACGCGGGACGCGTGGCGCGCATCGCCGAGATCGACGCCGTCATCGGCGGCTGGACGCGCTCGCAGAGCGTGCAGGCCGTGATGGACCAGTTGGCCGCCGCGCGCGTGCCGGCCGGCAAGGTCTACACGGCCAAGGACATTGCCGAGGACCCGCACTACCGCGCCCGCGACATGATCCTCAGCCAGCACACGCGCGACGGCGACGACATCGAGGTGCCGGGCATCGTCCCCAAGCTCTCGCTCACGCCCGGCACGGTGCGCAGCAGTGCGCCCCATGTGGGCGATGACACCGATGCCGTGCTGGCCGAGGCCGGCCTCACGGCCCAACAGATTGCGCTGCTGCGCAGCAAGGGAGTGATCCAATGAATGCCGTCCACCCCACGGATGTCTGGCAGGGCGCGGGCCGCCGCGTTTTCTTCAACGAGGTCGGCACGCGCGACGGGCTGCAGATGGAGCAGGCCTTTGTCCCCACCGAGGACAAGATCGCCCTGGTCAATGCGCTGTCGCAGGCCGGCCTGTCCAAGATCGAGGTCACGGCCTTTGTCTCGCCCACGGCCATTCCCGCGCTGCGCGATGGCGAGATCGTCATGCGTGAGATAGAGCGCCGGCCCGGCACCGTCTACACGGCCCTGGTGCCCAATGCCCGTGGGGCCGAGCGCGCCATCGAGGCGCGCACGGACGAGCTCAACCTCGTCATGTCGGTCAGCGAAACCCACAACCTGTGCAACCTGCGCATGCAGCGCAGCCAGTCGTTCGCGGCGCTGGCCCAGGTCGTGGCCACGGCGCAGCAGGCGGGCGTGCCGGTCAACGTCTCGCTGTCGTGCTGCTTTGGCTGCCCCATGGAGGGCGATGTGCCGCAGCAGGAAGTCTTCGACTGGGTGCAGCGCTTTGCCGACCTGGGCGTGCAGGGCATCACGCTGTGCGACACCACGGGCATGGCCTTCCCGACCCAGGTGCGTGCCATGGTGGCTGCCTTCCGGCGGCGCTGGCCGCAGCTGGGACTGACCCTGCACTTCCACAACACACGCGGCATGGCCCTGGGCAATGTCCTGGCCTCGATCGAGGCGGGCGGCGACCGCTTCGATGCCTCCATCGGCGGCCTGGGCGGCTGCCCCTACGCGCCCGGCGCATCGGGCAATGCCTGCACCGAGGACATCGTCCACGCGCTGCAGCTCATGGGCTACGACACCGGCGTGGACCTGGCGCAGATCGTCGCGGCCGCGCGCAGCCTGCCCGCGCTGATCGGCCATGACACGGCCAGCCAGATCGCCAAGGCCGGCGCGCGGTTGGACCTGCACCAGCCACCGGCCGACTTTGCAGCCATCCGCGAACGGGCTTTGGCCAAGGGCTGAGGCCGGCGCGCACTCTCATTCACAAGAACCGAGCAAACCAAGGAGACAAAGATGAAGAAGATTAAACGCAGACAGATCGCAGCCGTGGCCCTGGCCATCGCAGGACTGGGCCTGGGCGGCACAGCCGCGCTGGCCCAGGGCGGCTACCCCGCCAAGACCATCACCATGATCGTGCCGGCCGCAGCCGGCGGCACTACCGACCTGGCGGCGCGCATGGCGGCCCAGGCGCTGGCGCCCGTCATCGGCCAGTCGGTGGTGGTGGACAACAAGGGCGGCGGCAACGGCTCCATCGCAGCCAGCCTGGTCAAGCGTGCCGAGGCCGATGGCTACACCCTGCTCATGCAGTACTCGGGCTATCACGTCATCTCGCCCCACCTGACCAAGGCCCGCAATTGGGAGCAGGGCGACTTCCAGCCCGTGGCCAATGTGCTGTCGGCGCCGCAGATCATCGTGGTGCGCTCCGAGCTGCCCGTGAAGACGCTGGCCGAACTCGTGGCCTATGCCAAGGCCAACCCCGGCAAGCTGAACTACGCCTCGTCGGGCAATGGCTCGCTGCAGCACGTGACGGGCGCCATGCTGGAGCAGCAGGCCGGCATCAAGATGGTCCACGTCCCCTACAAGGGCACCGGCCCCGCGCTGCAGGACCTGCTGGGCGGGCAGGTGGACCTGACCTTCGGCACGGCGCCGCCCTTCATGCCCCACGTGCAAAGCGGCAAGCTGCGCGTGCTGGCCGTCACCGGCACGCAGCGCCTGCCCAGCCTGCCTGATGCGCCCACCACGGCCGAGGCCGGCTATGCGGGCGTCAACGCCACCTCCTGGTTTGCCGTGTTTGCGCCCGCCGCCACGCCCAAGCCCGTGATCGACAAGCTCACGGCCGACCTCAAGAAGGTGGTGGAGAACCCGGCCTTCAAGCAAAAGGCGCAGGAGCAGGGCGCCACGGCGGACTACATGAACCCGCAGCAGCTGGGCGCCATGGTCAAGACCGAGTGGTCCAACTGGGCCCAGGTGGTCAAGTCCTCGAAGATCGAGGCCGAGTAAGAGCCCGGGGGCCCGCAGGCCCGCTGCGGCGGGCCCGGGCAGCGGCCACAATAGGCGCATGTCCGAATCCCATTCCGATGAACTGCTGGCCCAGGTGGCAGCGCTGCCGGGCCTGCCCGGCGTCTACCGCTATTTCGACGCGGCAGGCACGCTGCTGTACGTGGGCAAGGCCATCAACCTCAAGCGCCGCGTCTCCAGCTACTTCACCAAGAACCATGGCGGCACGCGCATAGGCCACATGGTGGGCAAGATCGCCCGCATGGAGACCACGGTGGTGCGCTCCGAGGCCGAGGCCCTGCTGCTCGAAAACAACCTCATCAAGACGCAGCACCCCAAGTACAACATCCTGTTCAGGGACGACAAGAGCTATCCCTACCTGAAGATCACCGGCGTGGCCGCGCGCGACGGCCAGGCTGGCGAGCCTGCCCACCAGCGCTTCGCGCGCATGGCCTACTACCGTGGCGCCGTGGACAAGCGCCACCGCTACTTCGGTCCCTATCCCAACGCCTGGGCCGTCAAGGAAAGCATCCAGTTGCTGCAGAAGGTCTTCCGGCTGCGCACCTGCGAGGACACGGTCTTTGCCAACCGCTCGCGCCCCTGCCTGCTCTACCAGATCAAGCGCTGCAGCGGCCCTTGCGTGGATCTGATCTCGCCCGAAGCCTATGCGCTGGATGTGCGCAATGCCGAGGCCATGCTGCGCGGCGAGACCCAGGAACTGCTGCGCCAGCTCGAGGCCCGCATGATGGAGCACGCCGGGCGCATGGAATACGAGCAGGCCGCCGAGGTACGCAACCAGATGACGGCGCTGTCGCGCGTGCTGCACCAGCAGGTCATAGAAACCGCCGACGACCGCGACGTGGACATCCTCGCCGTGAAGGTGCAGGGCGGCCGCGCCTGCGTGAACCTGGCCATGGTGCGCGGTGGCCGCCATCTGGGCGACCGGCCGTACTTTCCCGCCAATCTGGGTGATGCCGCCTCGGTCTACGCCGGCGAGGAAGAGGCCAATCTTGCCGAATCCGCGCGCCCGGTCGAGGACATCGTGCTGGAGGCCTTCATCGCCCAGCACTACACCGGCGTGGCCGTGCCGCCCGTGCTCATCGTCAGCCATCCGGTGGACAAGAAGCTGCTGGCCCTGCTGAGCGAGCAAGGCGGCGTGCGCATCACCGCCGTGCAGCAGCCGCGCGAGCAGCGGCGCATCTGGCTGGAGATGGCGCAAAAGAATGCCGACATCCAGATGGCCCGCCTGCTGGCCGAAGAAGGCTCGCAGCAGGCGCGCACGCGCGCGCTGGTCGAGGCGCTGGACCTGGCCTGCGAGAACCTCGATGAACTCACCATCGAATGCTTCGACATCTCGCACACGGCGGGCGAGGCCACGCAGGCCTCCTGCGTGGTCTTTCATCACCACAAGATGCAAAGCAGCGAATACCGGCGTTTCAACATCGAGGGCATCACGGGCGGCGACGACTATGCCGCCATGCGCCAGGTGCTGACGCGCCGCTACAGCCGCGTGGCCGAAGCGCAAAGGGAGGCGGGCGGTGCCGAGCTCACGGGCAAGCAGCCGCAACTGCCGGACCTGGTGCTGGTCGACGGCGGCAAGGGCCAGGTCAGCATGGCGCGCGAAGTCTTCGAGCAGCTGGGCCTCGATGTCTCGCGCATCGTGGGCGTGGAAAAGGGCGAGGGGCGCAAGGTCGGCCTGGAAGAACTGGTCTTTGCCGACGGGCGCGAGAAGATCTACCTGGGTTACGACTCGGCCGCGCTGATGCTGGTGGCCCAGATCCGCGACGAGGCCCACCGCTTCGCCATCACCGGCATGCGCGCGGCGCGTGCCAAGGTGCGCGTGGGCGGCGGCAAGCTCGAGGAGATTCCGGGCGTCGGCCCCAAGAAGCGAGCGCGCCTGCTGCAGCGCTTTGGCGGCGTGCGCGGCGTGTCCGAAGCCACCGTCGAGGACCTGTGCAGCGTGGACGGCATCTCGGCCGCGCTGGCTGAAGATATCTACCGTGCATTGCATTGAAATGACCGTCCCGCAGGCTGCACCGCGGGCCTTGAAACAGAACCTCAAACACCAAGGTACGTGACACAATGGCGGCCATGTTTCTTACAATCCCCACCTTGATGACCTGTACGCGGATCGTCGCGATTCCGCTGATCGTCGGGGTGTTCTACGCGCCGTTCGATGTGGCGACCCGCAACCTGGTCGCCACGGTCATGTTCATCGTCTTCGCGGCCACCGACTGGCTGGACGGCTACCTGGCGCGCAAGCTCAACCAGACATCGGCCTTCGGCGCCTTCCTCGATCCGGTGGCCGACAAGTTCCTGGTCTGCGCGTCGCTGCTGGTGCTGGTGCACCTGCAGCGCACCGATGTGTTCGTGGCCCTGATCATCATCGGCCGCGAGATCGCCATCTCGGCCCTGCGCGAGTGGATGGCGCACCTGGGCGCGGGCAAGAGCGTGGCCGTCCACATGCTCGGCAAGCTCAAGACCACGGCGCAGATGGTGGCCATTCCCTTCCTGCTGTACGACGGCCGTGTGTTCGGCATGATCGACACCGGCGTCTGGGGCCAGGTGCTGATCTGGGTGGCGGCGGTGCTCACCGTCTGGTCGATGGTGTACTACCTGCAAAAAGCCCTGCCCGAGATCCGCGCGCGGGTCACGCACTGAGGGCCTTTCCGGCCGTTCCCGGGATCCTGCGCCAGACACGTCAAACTGTCTGGCGTTGCTATTTTTTTGGAAGCATTTGAATCAGGCAGGGCAGCCGCTGCGGCGTCGTGGATGCGAAGCGGTGAGGCGCATTGCAGCACTGGCAAGGCCTGCAGCGGACAAGTCCATTGTCAACCCTTGTCAATTCGTGAAGCCGCTAGCCTGCGCGGGGCGCAAAAAACCGGCCGCAAAGCCAAAGCTGGCGCCAAAACCGCATAGAATCGTCCCCTGTCGCTGCGATGCGTAGCGTGCATTGACACCTGGAAGGTCGATGGCTTTAATTCACCGATGTCTGCCCCGAGGCAGGCGTCGAACGGCAAGCCAGATTCCGTATCCGTCGCGCCGGGTTTCTGGCCGAGCCAAGTTGGTGGCCGCAGAGACATCCCATTCACTTATTTCTCCAGAGGCATCTTGTGAATAAAACCGAACTGATTGAGCACATCGCTAACAACGCCGACATCTCCAAGGCTGCGGCTGCTCGTGCACTGGATTCCACGATTGAGGCTGTGAAGAAAACCCTCAAAAAGGGTGGTACAGTGTCGCTCGTTGGTTTTGGCACATTCGCCGTTGGTAAGCGCGCTGCTCGTACGGGCCGCAACCCCCGCACCGGCGAAACCATCAAGATCAAGGCCGCCAAGGTTCCAAAGTTCCGTCCGGGCAAGGCATTGAAAGATGCCCTGAACTGACACCAGTCAAGGTGGGGTGCTTAGCTCAGTTGGTAGAGCGGCGCCCTTACAAGGCGTAGGTCGGCGGTTCGACCCCGTCAGCACCCACCAAGAACAAAAGGCGAACGAAAGTTCGCCTTTTCTATTTCTGCCATTGAAAGACGACAGACCATGTTCGAATCCATCCGCAAGCATTCCAAGTTCGTGATGATCTTGTTGTTCTTGCTGATCATTCCCTCGTTCATCTTCGTGGGTGTGAACCAGAACTACTTCACAGAGTCCAGCGTCATCGTCGCACGTGTCGATGGTCATGAGATCAAGCAGGCCGACTGGGAGAACGCGCACCGCATGGAGAGCGATCGCCTGCGCGCCGAGAACCCCAACATCGACCCCAAGCTGCTGGACTCGCCGCAGGCGCGCTACGCCACGCTGGAGAAGATGGTGCGTGACCAGGTGCTGGCCGCTGCCGTGCAGAAGATGCATCTGGCAGCGTCCGATGCGCAACTGGTGCGCACGCTGCAGGAGATCCCCGCGATTGCCGCGCTCAAGAAGCCTGATGGCTCGATGGATGCCGAGGCCTATCGCGCCCTGGTCGGATCGCAGGGCCTGACGCCCGAAGGCTTCGAGGCCAACCTGCGCCGCGAGCTGTCCATGAACCAGGTGATGGGTGGCGTGACGGGTACGGCCTTTGCGACCGACACCCAGGTCAAGCAGGCCATCGATGCGCTGTACCAGCGCCGCGAAGTGCAGGTGGCCCGCTTTGAAGCCAGCGCCTACGCCAGCAAGGTCCAGCCCACCGAGGCAGACCTCAAGGCCTACTACGATGCCCACACCAGCCAGTTCCAGCAATCGGAGCAGGCCAAGGTGGAATACCTGCTGCTGGATGTTCCCAGCATCGAGGCCGGCATCACGCTGAGCGAAGACGATGTGCGTTCCTACTACAACCAGAACGCCGAGCGCCTGGCCGGCCCCGAAGAGCGCCGTGCCAGCCACATCCTGATCAATGCAAGCAAGGATGCGCCTGCTGCCGAGCAGGAAAAAGCCAAGGCCAAGGCCGAGGAACTGCTGGCCGAGCTGCGCAAGGACCCCAAGCGCTTCGCCGAACTGGCCAAGGCCAATTCGCAGGACGGTGGCTCGGCTGCATCGGGTGGCGATCTGGGCTACTTCGGCCGCGGTGCCATGGTCAAGCCCTTCGAAGACGCAGCCTTCGGCATGAAGGTGGGCGACATCAGCGACGTGGTGCACAGCGACTTCGGCTACCACATCATCTCGCTGGTGGACATCAAGAAGCCCAAGGCTCCGAGCTTCGAGCAGATGCGTCCCAAGCTGGAAGCTGAACTCAAGCAGCAGCAGGCCCAGCGCAAGTTCGCCGAACTGGCGGAAGGCTTCTCCAACGCGGTCTACGAGCAGTCGGACAGCCTGCAGCCCGTGGCCGAGAAGTTCAAGCTCACCGTGCAAAAGGCAGACCATGTGACGCGCCAGCCCGGCCCCAACGTCAAGGGTCCCCTGGCCAACCCCCGTTTCCTGGAGGCGCTGTTCTCCAGCGACTCGCTGAACAACAAGCGCAACACCGATGCGGTGGAGCTGGGTTCCAACCAGTTGGTGGCCGGCCGTGTGGTGGAGTACACGCCTGCCCGCACGCTGCCCATGGCCGAGGTCGGCGACAAGCTGCGCACCCTGTACGTGGCGCAAAAGTCCGCCGAACTGGCCAAGGCCGATGGCGAGGCCAAGCTCGCCGCATGGAAGGCCAAGCCTGATGCGGCGCAACTGCCTGCCGCCAAGGTGATCAGCCGTGACCAGCCCGAAGGCCAGCCTCGCGAAGTGGTGGATTCTGCCCTGCGTGCACCGACCGCTCAGCTGCCTGCCTGGACGGGTGTCGACATGGGTGCCCAAGGCTATGCCGTGGTCAAGATCAACCGTATCGTCGAGCGCCCGGCCGATGATGCACAGGCTGCTGCCGCGCAGAAGCAGGACTTCCTGCGAAGCTCTGCGGTCGCAGAAGCTATGGCATACTACGAGCTTCTCAAGAAACAGCTCAAGGTGCAGATCAAGGTCCCGCGCCCCTGATGAGAGAAATTTCTAGAAAAACAGAAATTTCAGAAATCAAGCAGTTTTTTGGAATAGAATAGCGTTCTTCTACGGTGGCTGTAGCTCAGTTGGTAGAGTCCAGGATTGTGATTCCTGTTGTCGTGGGTTCGAGCCCCATCAGCCACCCCAAATAAAAAAATCCCCAGAGCAGAAATGCTCTGGGGATTTTTGCTTTGAGCGGCAGGGGGACTGGTTGTCCCCAAAAGCTCCAAGTGGGCCGGACAAGGTCCCTGCCGGCTGCGGCATCCCGCCCGTTGCCCGCATCCCCCGATGCGCCTTTGTTCCTGCTGCTCCCGATCCGTCACGCAACGCCTGTTCCAAAGCATTTGCCTGCTGGTTTTTGGCATATAATCGAATGCTTCAACGGTGGCTGTAGCTCAGTTGGTAGAGTCCAGGATTGTGATTCCTGTTGTCGTGGGTTCGAGCCCCATCAGCCACCCCAAACAAGAAAATCCCCAGTGCAGAAATGCGCTGGGGATTTTTGCTTTGGGCGAAAACTTTATCTTCCTCGGGCTGCAAGCAGGCGGGATATTCGCATGGCCAATCGCGCTGCGGCTGGATTGCGGCCGCTCACGCTGCCGTGGATTTTCAGGCGCTTGATGCGAGGCCTGCCTGCCTGACTTCGCGATCTGCCGTACCGCCACCGTGGCCATGCCCGTCGCGCGGGCCGTTCCGCCAAGCTTGCGTGCGCGGACGGCGGGCCGGGCTTGTTGGATGGGGTGTTGCGCTTTGCGCAGGTTTTTATAAGACAAGTCCTATATTTGTCCCGTAACCTGTGTCAATAGGTATTATGTATTGCCATTGCATTACGATTGCAAACATCAATCAAGAGCAATGGCGCAGGGCTTGCAGGCCTGTCGCATGGTCCCCCGGCAACGAGAAGCACGCTTGCATGAAAAACCCCGGTTACACGCGCAACGTCTGTCCAGGCGGCAGGTGGCAACGGCCCCGCGGCTTCACCCTCATCGAGATGATGGTTGTGGTGGCGCTGGTCGCGATTCTGGCCGCTCTGGCCGCTCCTTCCTTCATCGCCCAAATAGCCAACCAGCGCGTCAGCTCGGCTGCGCTCGAGTTGCAGTCGTTGCTGCAGCTGGCTCGCTCCGAAGCGGTCTACAAACGGGTGGAAAGCAGCTTCGTGGGCGCGGGGCAGACATGGTCCGCCAAGTCGGGGGGGCAACTGGTGCGCGAGGCCCGGGTGCCTGATGCCGTGACCGTGTCGCCCTCCGGTGATTCTTCCCAGGGCGTCCTGTTCGAAACCACGGGGACCGCCAGGCAGTTCTCCGGCGCCAGCACGCTGTACACGCTGACCGTCACGGCTCGCCATGCCACGCGCATGCACTGCCTGAGAGTGACTCGCGCCGGGCTTGTGCGCCAGCAGCGGCTGCCTGCCGGCGGCAGTTGCTGATGCGCGTGCAACGGGTCTGCAACATGTCCATTTCTTTTTCTTCTCGCAGGCAACGCGGCGCAGGCCTTATCGAGGTACTGGTCGCCGTGCTGCTGGTGGCCGTGGGGCTGCTGGGCGCCGTGCGCATCCATGTGCGTGCCATTGAATACACCGTGGATACCGAGCGGCGCCAGATGGCATCCATGCTGGCTTCCGAACTGCTGGAGACCCTGCGGGGGGATACGGCCACGGTCCTGGACGCGAAGGGTGCGCCCGTGGAGGAACTGGCCGGCTATCAGAAGCTGCAGGGGGCCGCGATGCCCGCGGCCCCTGCGGCCTGCCAGCCTTTGCCGCAGCCGCGGGAGCAGCGCCTGGCCTGCTGGGGCGATCGGGCCCGCAAGCTGGTGCCCGATCTCACCGCGGACCGCATCGACAGCTCCTTCGCCGTGAGCGCCGATGCCGATGGCCTGGTGTCCGTGACGGTGGCCTGGCCGGTCAAGAAAGGCCAATGTCTGGATGGAAGCGACAATGAATTTTGCACATTCACGCTGCGGTCGCGGCTTTGAGCGTGGGCCGGGCGCATGGGCGTGCCGCGTGCGCATGCCGTCCCAGGCGGGCATGTCCCTGGTGGAGATTATGGTGGCGCTGGCCATCGGCCTGTTCCTCGTGCTGATTGCCACCACCATCTACATGCAGGGGCTGTCGAGCTTCGGTTTTCGCGTGGGGCAGAGCGAGAACCTCGGCAACAGCCGGCTGGCGCTGGCCGTGCTGGACTCCGAGTTCTCCAAGGCAGGCTACAGGAGAGACCCTTCGCAGGCGATGTTCGACGCATTTCCTGCCGATTCCTCGCCCCATCCCAACGGCTGCCAGTTCGCCCAGGGACAGGCGCTCTACGCAGCTGACGCGCAGAGCATCTGCCTTCGCTTCCAGCCCCGGGACGCTGCGGAAACCGATTGTGCGGGCACGCCCGCGAACCTGGGAGCCGCCGGCCCCTATGACGCTCCGGCGCCGGAGACCGGCATGTTCGCGGAGAAATACACCGTCGAAAGTGGTGTGCTGGTCTGCCGGGCAGCGCAGGAGGTTGTGCCGCTCGCCGATGGCGTGCGGGCGGTGCATTTCGAGTTCGGCATCGATCGGCAGACAGCGCCCGGCGCGATACGCCGGGTCGATGCCTTCGCGGCCACGTTGCCCGGGCAGCAGGAAGCCATCCGTTCCCTGCGCCTTGCCCTCTTGCTGGAAAGCTCCGGCAAGGTGACGCAGGGCATGGCCTCCACCGTCTGCGAGCGTTGGGCGCAACTGGGCGGCGCCCCGGCCCGATGCGATGCGAATGCCGGCGCCCTGCTGCAACTGGCCACCGGCACGCTCACCCTGAGGAATCTGATGCCATGACCGCGCTGATCGGAGCCCGGAGCCGCCGCTGCATGTCCTGTGTCCTGCACGGGCGCCAGCGCGGCAATGCCTTGCTGGTGTCCATGATCATGCTGCTGCTGGTGTTGTTGCTGGCGGTGGTCGGCATGCGCGTGGCCACGCTGGAGGCGCGCATCGCTGCCAACATGGTGGATAGCCAGCGGCTGTATGAAACCGCGGATGGCACGCTGCGAGAAGGCGAGCGCAAGCTGCTGGAGCATGCCGTCGCGCTCAAGCCCTGCAATGGCGCCGGCACTCCGGTGGCCGAGGGCAGCGGCATTCCCTGCTCGGTGTCCGATGTGCGTACGGACTCCATCGGGCTCGGTACGGATTTTCGGACGACCAAGGCCAGGGCGGCCGGGTTTCAGAAGCCCGATGGGTACTGGTATCCCCGATACATCACGACCGCCTGTCCCAAGTCGGGTAGTGCGACGTCCGCGCTGGATGCACCCGCCACCGGCTGCACGGACTTCTATGAGGTCAATGCCCAGGCCACGGAAAAGTCGCAGGCCCAGGCCTGCGGAGCGGATGCGCTGTGCCTGCGGTCCAGCGTCAACATGTTCATAAAGTAAGCAGGGGGAGGGAGCTTCAATGGCTCGCATTGCAAGTTGGAAAACCTGTCTCTTATACACATCTAAAAAGGGGGGGGGGGGGGGGGGGGGGGGGGGGGGGGGGGGGGGGGGGGGG